>CAVDVT010000150.1:0-4761 GCA_963612415.1 bacterium
GAAAACCCCGATAAAATCGGGGTTTTCTTTGGCTACATCTTTTTTGTAGCCTCTTGATGGCACGCCGTGAGGGATTCGAACCCCCGGCCTTCTGGTCCGTAGGTTGTCCCGGAGAAAAAACAGAGCCATTTCGGCTCCGTTTCAAGCTGTTTACCGCTATTTGCCGGACGGATTTTCCGTTATTTCCGTCCGGAACTGCCTGCTCCAATCCCATTCTGGGTCAAAAGTGGGTCAGCGATGGTTGGTTGATTACTTAGCAAAATGATATATGGGAGGGAATGCAAGTTTTTACAAAAAGTTGACAATCAAAAGAAATGAAATATTTTTTCAATTTTACAAAATGGTGTCCCACAAGTACAGATCGGCGACGATCCACATTGGCATTAATCTGTCCGCAGTTGTTTGCGTAGATATGTTTAATCACAATAGCGTCTCCCGCTGGGCCATCAACTCGTCGATAAACACTCTGGCCGCCAGCGGCAGGGTACGGCGCTCCTTGGTGACAACGGCCAGTGTACGGGTGACAGGCGGCTCAATGGGCAGCGCCGCCACATCATAAGCCGTCTTGTGCAGTACCAGTTCTACCAAAATCGACACGCCCATTCCTTGCTCCACCATGGACAGAAGGGAATAGTCATCATGCACCCGCAGGCGGATGTTCGGCGTGATACCCGCCGCGGCAAAGGCTTCCTCCACCTCGCCGTAGGCACCGCTTTCCACCATCAGAAACGGCTCTCCCGCCAGTTTCTCCAGCGTAACACATTCTCTCTCTGCCAACGGATGACCGACAGGCACCACCGCGCGGAACTGGCCGGACTTGACCACCATTGTCTCCAGCCCCTTCACCGCATGGGGATTCACAAACCCGAAGTCCACCGCGCCAGTGCGTATCCACTCCTGAATACTGGAATAATCCCCCTGATGCAGCACGATCTGCACGTTGGGGTGCTTCTCCCAGAAGGCTCGGATCACTTGGGGCAGCCAGTGGGCCGACACACTGGACACTGTGCCGATGCGGACGACGCCCGTCTCCAGCCCACTGATCTCGTCGGCACTGCGGCGCATGGCGTCGTATTGCCGCACAGCATTTTCAACAGACGGATACAGCCGATCCCCCTCCGGCGTCAGACGGATGCCGTACCGGGAGCGGTATAATAATTTCATGGACAGCTCCCGCTCCAGCGCGGTCATCATCTGGCTCAACGCAGGCTGGGTGTAGCCCAAAAGCTCCGCCGCCTTGGTGAAGCTGCCCACCTCCACCACCTTCAGAAATGCTTTGTATCGGTGCATATTCAAATAACCTTTCTGCATGTTCACATAATGAGCATCAATTTTACTTATTTACGCTTCAAGTATATAATAAGGGCAAGCAAAAGGCAAGAGCTTTATTCCATGACAAGGAAAGCAGGGATATTATGACCGAAAAGCAAATCACCGAGAGCTTTTCAAGGCAGAGTTTTCTTTCTACGATCGGCGCAAGGCTGGAATCTATCGAGGCGGGACAGGTCGCTGTGTCCTGCTCATCAAGAGATGATCTGAAGCAGCACACTGGGGTCTTACACGCAGGTGTGTTATGCACCATCGCCGATGTTGCCTGTGGGTACGCGGCGATGACGCTGGTGCCTGACCATTGCAGCGTCGTAAGCGTAGAATTCAAGGTCAATCTGCTCCGCCCTGTAGGCGGGAAGAAGGTGGTTGCCACCGGTCGTGTGATCAAGCCAGGTAAAACGCTGATGATCGCGGAAGCAGACGTGGTAGACGACGATACCGGTAAGCTGGTCGCCAAAATGTTGGGTACCATGATGGTTACGAAGGGTGAAGCATAATGAGTGACAAGCAAAAGGTATTTATGACCGGCGCAAAGGCCGCGCTGCCCATCTGTCTCGGTCTGATCCCCATTGGCATCTCCTATGGTCTGCTGGCCTTGCAGGCGGGGCTGACGCAGTTTGAAACGGTGCTCATGTCGGTGCTGGTGATGGCCGGTTCCTCCCAGCTGATGGTGGTGGGCATGATCGGCAAGGCCACGGCGCTGGCCATGGTCACGGCGGTGTTCTTCGTGAACCTGCGGCATCTGGTGATGAGCAGCGCCGTTATGAGCCGCATGGAGCCCACGCCGCTATGGATGAAGCTGCTGAGTGCCTTCTCCCTGTGTGACGAGTCCTTCGCCCTGTTCTCCCTGTCCGGCAGCCGCAGCGCCGCCTATCTGCTGGGAGCCAACACGGCCCTGTACGGCACATGGGTGCTGGCGTCGGTGCTGGGCGCGGTCATTGGGCAGTTTCTGCCGGAGGTGGTGGCCAAGAGCTTCGGCGTGGCGTTCTACGCCTCGTTTCTGGCTCTGCTGCTGCCCAACGCACAGAAATCCCGTAGTGTCGCCCTGCTGGTGCTGCTGGCCGCCGGGATGAACACAGTCTTGCAGTTGTTCCTGCCCGTCAGCTGGGCGGTGATCCTGTCCATGGTGGCCAGCGCCGCTATCGGAACGTTCTTCGTGGAGGTGCCGGACGATGAGCAGAACTGACGCATACCTCCTGATCCTGGGCATGGCGGCCGTCACCTACATTCCCCGCGCCCTGCCCGCCTTCCTGATGGATAAGCTGGCGCTGAGTGGACGGGTGAAGCGCTTCCTGTCCCTGCTGCCCTACACGGCGCTGTCCGCTCTGATCTTCCCCGGTGTGTTCTCTGTGGACGCCGCGCATCCCCTGTTCGGCATCGCCGGTGCCGCCGCTGCGGCGGTGCTGGCGCTGAAAAAGTGTCCCCTGATCGTCTGCGTACTGGCTGCTGTTGGTCTCAACTGTGTGCTGTACCTGATGGTCTGAAACTGATAATAACGTTGAAAGGAGCTGTTTCCCATGACAAAGACAAACAACAAAACCCTGAAGCTGGTGGCGGCAGTTACCGTTCTGCTGGTCACACTGGTGACCATGGCCTGTCTGCTGACCGGAACCATCGCACCGGTGGTGCGGATATCCGCCATGCTGATGCCCGTGTGGATCGTCTCCAACCTGTGCCTGTGGTGCACCATCTTATAAATGGAGGTGCGCACCATGAAACAGTATGTAGTAGACGCGTTTACCGACAAAGTTTTCGCGGGCAATCCCGCCGCTGTCTGTGTCATGGACAACTGGCTGGATGAGAGTACCATGCAGAGCATCGCCATTGAGAACAACCTTTCTGAGACCGCCTTTGCAGTGCGGGAAGGCGACGCGTATCACCTGCGCTGGTTCACCCCCGGCGGCGAAGTGGAGCTGTGCGGCCACGCCACGCTGGCCACCGCCTATGTCATCACCCGTTTTGTGGAGCCGAAGCTGAAAACCGTGGCGTTTGATACCCTCAGCGGTCGCCTGACGGTGGAAAAGCAGGGTGAGCTGCTGACCATGGACTTCCCCGCCTTTGACCTGAAGCCCGTTCCCGTCACGGAGGATATGGTACGTGCTTTGGGTGTGCGCCCGCTGGAAGCTTACTTCGGTGCGGACATGGTCTGCGTGTTGGAAAACGAGGAACAGGTGCGTCAGGTCGTGCCGGATCAGGAGCTGATCCGCCAGATGGACGGTGTGTGCTTCCACATTACCGCGCCCGGCAGCACATACGACTGCGTGACCCGCAGCTTCGCACCCAAGTGCAACGTGGCGGAAGACCCCGTCTGCGGCCGCGCCCATTGCCACGTGATTCCCCTGTGGGCGGGCAAAATGGGTAAGACTGAATTCACCGCCTATCAGGCCAGCCGCCGCGGCGGCGTGCTGTACTGCCGCCTGAGCGGCAAGCGCACCCTTATCAGCGGCAAGGCCGCGCTGTACTCCGAGGCCGAGATCCACGTCTGAGCCATGGAGAAGATCAATCGTGCAGCGGCCCTGCACTACTTCTGGAAGAAGGTCTGCGAAGGCTGGCACTTGGTAGAGCGGGATGATCTGAGCATCATTGCGGAGAAAATGCCGCCCCGCACTGCTGAAGATATGCACTATCATCAAAAGGCCCGACAGTTTTTCTACATTCTCACAGGGCAGGCCGCCATGCGCTTTATTGACCGCACCGTCCTGCTGAACACTGGAGATGGGCTGGAGATCGCGCAGGGTGAAGCGCACCAGATGTGCAACCAGAGCGACAATACGGTGGAATTTCTGGTGGTCTCCATGCCGAAAGCCCACGGAGACAGGATACTTGTCAAAACCAGTGTGATACGATAGCATCCCTGCCCAAGAGAAGGACTCCGAGCCGTTTTTGAGCGGATTTGAGAAAATGCTGTGTCACACAGCTGCTCCATGTATGGGTCAGAGCGATGGCGGCGCAAAAATGACCACGCTGTAACCAAAGAATAGGCTCCCGCAGCCCTGCGGGGCCGCGACGCCGGAGGGAGCGGACGCACGCTGTAAACGCGCACATCTGCTCCCTCCGGTTTGTTGTGTTACCCCGCAAGACCTCTGCGCAGGAGTACCCCCTTGTTTGCCCCTGTGAGCCGTTGTGTGGCTTCTTTCGGGGGAGAGCAGCATCCCAGCCCCAGAGAGGGATTTCGAGCCGTTTTCGGGCGGTTTTGCGGAGGCCTTTCGGGACGAAGGAAGAAGCAGCCGGCTATGGACTTGTCAAGGGATAAAAATACAGAAGAAATGAAACAGTTGTGGCTGGAAATGGGCGTGGCAAAGCAGGCTAGCCATCTTTGCGCAGCCGTGTAAAAAGCGCCAGCCAGTAATGCGCGGTGGACTCCATCGCAAATACGATCTGACTTTTGATGTTCGTGTGTTTTCTGATTTTCTCCAGCATGAGATTGTACCC
>CAVDVT010000151.1:0-2625 GCA_963612415.1 bacterium
GTACAGCAGGGAGTTCCCCGATGGGAGCTTCCTGTTTTTCATTTCCTGCAAGATGAGTGTGATGACCGGCGTGGTGCTGCTGGTCTACCCCAACGCAGGCAAGCTGGTGCTGTCGATGCTGTTTGACCCGCTGGCCTTGCTGAGCAGATCAACGAGATCGAGGACATCGGCTGGAAGAACACCCTTGCTGTGGAAGAACTGACCAAGCGCGGCCTGATCTGAGCGCGATCCAGACGGATTTCAGACCCAAATGGAGCCAAATGAACCAGCCGGGGCTGGGCAAATGCAGGCGGTTCCGGTATAATAAAGATGTCCTTCGGGACATCTTTATTTTTTGTACGGAAGTTAGCTGAGACTAATTTAAGGGAAGGGGAGAGATGGAATGTGTGAAGCACCGGAGTTCTACAAACAGGGCGCGGAACTTCTGGCCCAGAGCGGCGGGTGCAGCGTGTGGCAGTTCCGCAATGAGACCGGCGAGGGCACCATGACGGCTTACGAGCTGTTTCCCGGGGTGATGCTCAGCTTCAACGATTTCCACATGGCCTGCTTTGATTCCACCTATACAACGCAGCAGAACCTGCTGGCCATTGATTTCTGCCGGGAGGGCCGGATGGAATATGCCGCTGCGGAGAATGCGCTTTCCTATATCAAGGCGGGAGACCTGAAGCTTGACCGGCGGCGCAGGCATCAGGGGAAATTCGTCTTTCCGTCCAGTCATTACCACGGCATCACGGTGGGGCTGGATCTGAACGCCGCCGAGCAGTCACTGCCGGAGCAGGTGCGGGATTTCCCGGTGACGCCCTCCACGCTGCTGGAAAAGTTCCGGCTGGGGGAATATCCCCGGGTGTTCCACGGCGGGGAGCTGCCCCAGCACATTTTTGAGGAGATGTACCATGTGCCGGAGAGCATCCGCCTGCCCTATCTGAAGATCAAGGTGCTGGAACTGCTGCTCTATCTGCAGGCCATGGAAGTGCCGCCGGACGAGGAAAGCCCCTACTTTTATAAAACGCAGGTGGAAAAGGTCAAGGCCATCCGGGAATATCTGGCCGATCATCTTACCGAAAACCACACGCAGACTGCGCTTTCGGAGCGGTTCGACATTCCGCTGACGGCGATGAAGCGCTGCTTCAAATCGGTGTATGGGGTCAGCATTGGGGCGTGGGTGACCGCCTGCCGGATGGACCGGGCGGCACAGCTGCTGCGGCAGGGCCGCCGGGGCGGCAGCGTGGCCGACATTGCGGTGCAGGTGGGGTACGACAGTGCCAGCAAGTTTGCCGCAGCCTTCAAAAAAGCCACCGGGATGTCCCCCGTGGAATACCGCAATGAGATCCGACAGGAGGGAGAACCATGAAACAAAAACAGCAAAGCTGGACACAGGCCCTGTTCGCCTATGCAAAAAATGCAAAAGGGGAACTGGCCGTGTCTACCGTTCTTTCCATCTTCAGCATTCTGCTGGGGCTGGTGCCGTTCTATTGTATGTACCGGGTCATCTGCCTGTTTGCAGCGGGCAGTGCCCTGCCGGAAGCCATTGTCCGCTGGTGCCTGGCTGCACTGGCGGCCTATCTGGGCAAGGTGGTCTGCTTCAGTCTTTCCACCGGCATTTCCCATCACGCGGCCTACAACATTCTGGAAGGCCTGCGCCTGCGGCTGGTGGAGCGGTTTCTCCATGCGCCGCTGGGCGAGGTGCAGAAGCACTCCATCGGCGAGATCAAGAACATCATGGTGGACAAGATCGAGAACATCGAGCCTCCGCTGGCCCACATGATCCCGGAAGGGGCCGGCCACATCGTGCTACCCGTCGTCAGCATTGCGGCCCTGTTCGCGCTGGACTGGCGGCTGGCGCTGGCTTCGCTGGTCACCTTCCCGGCGGCGCTGGTCTGCATGATGCTCACCTTTGTCATCAGCGGCAAGAGCTTCCAGATCTACGACGAATCCAGCGCAGCCATGAACAGCGCCATTGTGGAGTACATCGAGGGCATTGAGGTCATCAAGGCCTTTGGCCGTGCGGGCGTCTCCTATGAAAAATACGCAGCGTCCATCACCAATTTCCGCACCTTTGTGGTCAAGTGGCTGTCCAGCACCTGGATCACCATGAAGCTGGCCTTTGCCCTGTTTCCCTCCACCCTCATCGGCACCCTGCCCATGAGCCTGTGGCTGGCGGACAGGGGCATCATCACGGCCCCGCAGGCGGCGCTGGCCGTCATGCTGTCCATGTCCATGGTGGGCTCGCTGGCAAAGCTCGAAGTCTTTTCGGAGAATATGCGGCAGGTCAAGGCGACGGTGGAAAGTCTGGAGGAGTTCCTGACCATGCAGGAGCTGCCGGAACCGGCCCGGCCTGCCGCAGTCCACGGTACGGCTGTGGAGCTGCACGATGTCCACTTTGCCTACACGGCGCAGGGGCCGGAGGTGCTGCATGGCATTGACCTGACCCTGCCTCAGGGCAGCTTTACGGCGCTGGTGGGCCCTTCCGGCGGCGGCAAGTCCACGGTGGCAAAGCTCATTGCCCGGTTCTGGGATGTAACGGCGGGCAGCATCACCGTGGGCGGCGTGGATCTGCGCCAGATGCCGCTGGCCCAGCTTTCGGGGCTGGTCAGCTTTGTCACGCAGGACAACTATCTGTTCTGC
>CAVDVT010000151.1:2635-4740 GCA_963612415.1 bacterium
GAGCAGGTGAAGGCTGCTGCCCGGGCCGCCCAGTGTGAGGAATTTATTGAAAAACTGCCCATGGGCTATGATACCCCGGCCGGTGAGGCCGGAAAACGGCTGTCCGGCGGCGAAAAGCAGCGCATTGCCATTGCGCGGATGCTGCTGAAAGATGCCCCCATCGTCATTCTGGACGAGGCAACGGCCTTTACGGACCCGGAGAACGAAGATAAGATCCAGCAAAGCCTTGCAGCCCTGACAAAGGGCAAGACCCTGCTGGTGATCGCCCACCGGCTGTCCACCATCAAAAATGCAGACAACATCGTGGTGTTGAAAGAGGGCCGCATCACAGCACAGGGAACGCAGGAGGAACTGCTGCAGACCTGCCCGTTGTATCAGGAAATGTGGCAGGCCCACATCGGGGCCAGAGCATGGGCGGTATCATCCGCAGAAAAGGAGGGGTAACGATGTTCCATACCGTCAGACGCATCATCAACTGGTGCGGTGAATTCAAAGGGCGGCTGTATGCCGGCTTTGTGGTGTCGTTTTTCTCACACCTGTTCACAGCTCTGCCCATCATGGCGGCAGCTTACACCATCGGGCTGCTGCTTCAGGCATCCATGGGCGGCGCGCCCTTTGATCGCAGCTGGGTCTGGAAAAGTCTTGTGCTGCTGCTGATACTGGTGTTCTTCCGCTTTCTGTTCGATTATCTCCGTGCCCGCTTTCAGGAGGCCATCGGCTATGAGCTGGTGGCCCGCGACCGCCTTGCCATCGGCGATGCCCTCAAGCGTGTGTCGCTGGGCTATTTCCAGCAGATGAGTACCGGCAACATCCTCAACTCCATCACCACCGGCCTTGGCACGCTGGAAGGCATGGGCATCCGGATGATCGACAACTTTGTGGGCGGCTACCTGAACTTTCTGGTCATCCTGCTCAGCCTGCTGGTGTTCAGCCCCCGCACGGCCCTGATCGCGGTGGCGGCAGCCGCAGTTTCGCTGGGGTTCCTGCTCCTCATCTCCCGGTACAGCGCCCAGAACGCCCCGGTGGAGGCGCAGGCCAACCGGGATATGACCGGCGCCATTCTGGAATATGTCCGGGGCCTTGCGGTGGTCAAATCCTTCGGCAGGGACGCCGCCGCGCTGGACAGCATCAACCAGTCCATTGCCGACAGCAAGAATATCCACATCCGGATCGAGTGGGGCTATGTGCCCTCCAATGCCCTGCATCTGCTGGCCCTCAAATGCGGCAGTGTGGGGCTGGCGCTTTCGGCCTGCCTGTCCGGGCTGAACGGGACCATGGAACTGCCCGTGGTGCTGATGTTCCTCTTTTTCTCCTTCAGCATCTTTGCCAGCCTGGAACCCATCAGCGACAGTGCCCATGTGCTGAGCGTGATCGAAGATGCCATGGATCAGATGGACAAGCTGAAGGAAAACCACTTCATCGACAGCGAGGGCCGGGATATCCCGCTGGAACATTTTGATATCCGGTTCGATCATGTAAACTTTGGCTACGACACCCGGCAGGTGCTGAAGGATGTCAGCTTCACCATTCCGGAAAAGACCTCCACAGCCATCGTCGGCCCTTCCGGCTCGGGCAAGACCACCCTCTGCAGCCTGCTGGCCCGCTTCTATGATCCGGACAGCGGCAGCATTTCGGTGGGCGGGCACGACATCCGGGAGCTGACCTGCGACAGCCTGTTGTCCAACATCTCCATGGTGTTCCAGAACGTGTATCTGTTCCACGATACCGTCCGGGCCAACATCTGCTTCGGCAAGCCCGACGCCAGCGAGGAAGAAATGATCGACGCTGCAAAGAAAGCCCGCTGCCACGATTTCATTATGGCGCTGCCCCAGGGGTATGACACTGTGATCGGGGAGGGCGGCGGCACCCTGTCCGGCGGCGAGAAGCAGCGCATCTCCATTGCCCGCGCCATGCTCAAAGATGCCCCCATCATCATTCTGGATGAGGCAACGGCCAGCATCGACCCCGAGAACGAGCATCTCATCCAGTCGGCCATCTCGGAGCTGACCCGGGGCAAGACCATCATCACCATTGCCCACCGGCTGGCCACCATTGAAAATGCCGACCAGATCCTTGTGGTGGATGACGGCCGGATCGTGGAGCAG
>CAVDVT010000152.1:0-4679 GCA_963612415.1 bacterium
TCTGACTCCCACACCCGTTATGGCGCCCTGGGCACCATGGCCATTGGCGAGGGCGGCGGCGAGCTGGCAAAGCAGCTGCTGGGCCGCACCTATGATGTGGCCCGTCCGGGCGTGGTGGCCATCTACCTGACCGGCGCCCTGCCCGCAGGCTGCGGCCCCCACGATGTTGCTATTGCACTGGTGGGGGAGCTGTTCAAGAGCGGCTATGTCAAGAACAAGGTGATGGAGTTCGTCGGCCCCGGCATTGCAAGCCTGCGGCAGGATACCCGCAACGCCATTGACGCCATGACCACCGAGACCACCTGCCTGTCCTCCATCTGGGAGACCGATGAAAAGACAAAGCAGTTCCTCACGGTCCATGGCCGGGCAGGGGACTACAAGGCCCTCAAGCCCGCAGAGCTGGCCTATTACGACGGCGTGGTGATCGTGGACCTTTCCAAGATCCGTCCCATGATCGCCCTGCCCATGCACCCTTCCAATGCCTTTACCATTGAGGAACTCAACGCAAACCTCTCCGAGATCCTCCACGACTGTGAGGAAAACGTCAAGCAGCTGGTGGGACGCAAGGATGTGACTCTGGACCTGTGCAGCAAGATCGAGAACGGGAAACTCCGGGTGGATCAGGGCGTCATTGCAGGCTGCGCCGGCGGCCTGTTCGACAGCATCTATGAGGCGGCCTCCATCCTCAAGGGCCGCACCGGTGGCTGCGGCGATTATGCCCTCAGCGTTTACCCCGGCAGCCAGCCCATCATGATGGAGCTGACCCGCACCGGCGTTCTGGCCGACCTGATGGCCAGCGGCGCCACCATCCGCACAGCCTTCTGCGGTCCCTGCTTTGGTGCAGGCGATGTGCCTGCCAACGGGGCACTGTCCATCCGCCACACCACCCGCAACTTCCCAAGCCGCGAGGGCTCCAAGCCCGGCAGCGGTCAGCTGGCCGGTGTGGCCCTGATGGATGCCCGCAGCATTGCGGCCACCACGGCCAACGGCGGCATCCTGACCCCGGCTACCGACATCGACTACGACCCCACCGTGCCCGAGTATCACTACGATCCTTCCAGCTACGAGACGCGGGTGTATCAGGGCTTTGGCCACGGCGACTACGACGCGCTGCTCAAGTTTGGCCCCAACATCAAGGACTGGCCCGAGATCGCGCCGCTGGGCGAGAACCTGCTGCTCAAAGTGGCTTCCTACATCACCGACCCCGTGACCACCACTGATGAGCTGATCCCCTCCGGCGAGACGTCTTCGTACCGCTCCAATCCGCTGGGTCTGGCCGAGTTCACTCTCAGCCGCAAAGACCCCGCCTATGTGGGCCGCGCCAAGGCCGTGCAGGCGGAGGAATCCGCCCGCCGTGCCGGAACTGGCGATGCCGCCCTGCTGGCAAAGATCAACGCCGTGCCCGGCTGCGAGAAGCTGACCTGGAACGACGTTCAGCTGGCATCCACCATTTTTGCCGTTAAGCCCGGCGATGGTTCTGCCCGTGAGCAGGCAGCCAGCTGCCAGCGTGTGCTGGGAGCCGGTGCCAACATCGTCAACGAGTATGCCACCAAGCGCTACCGCTCCAACCTCATCAACTGGGGCATGCTTCCCCTGCAGCTGGACGGCGCAGCACCCTTCGGGCTGGGGGACTATATCCTGATCCCCAATGTCCGCGAGGCACTCAAGGGTGACCTGCAGAACATCCCCGCCTATGTGCTGGGGGATACCGTCAAGCCCTTTGCCCTGTACATGGCACCCCTCACTGCCGATGAACGTCAGATTCTGGCGGATGGATGCCTGATCAATTTCTATAAGAGGTAATTCAATGCCCGGCGATCTTCATAACCACTCCACGTTTTCCGATGGCTCTGTGCCCGTTGCCCGTCTGCCCCTGATGGCAGCCCGGGTGGGGCTGGATACCATGGCTATTTCCGATCACGATACCCTGCTCAGCGTACAGTATGCCTATGACCACCCGGTGCAGGATGGGGTAAAGCTCATCCCTGCCACGGAACTTACCGGCTACGACTATGAGCGCCAGCACCGGGTGCATCTGCTGGCCTACTGGCCGGACCCGGAGAGCGAGGCGCTGCGCCGCCACTGCGACATCATGCGCCAGCGCCGGAACGAGTGCTGCCTGCAAAGTGCCCGGGAGATCGAGGAAATCTTCCCTCAGTTCCGCACTGAGCAGGCGCTGGAATATGCAAAGGACAGCGGCGTTCTCTATAAGAGCGGCATCATGCAGGCGCTGTGTGAGCTGGGCCTGGCGCAGGGCATCTACGGTGAGCGCTATCATGAGCTGTTTGGCTGGAACCCGCGGGGAAAAGTGCTGCACTCGCCGGAGTATATCCCGGTGCGGGAGGTGCTGGCGACCGCAAAAGCTGCTGGTGCCGTGGTGGTGTTTGCCCACCCGACGGTGTACAAGAGTATGCCGCTGCTGCGGGAGCTGGTGAAAGAAGGCGCAGTGGACGGCATTGAGGTCGACCACCCCAGCAACAGCCCCGAAGACCGGGCCGAGTGCATTGCCCTGTGTGAGCAGTATCACCTCATCCATACCGGCGGTACCGACTTCCATGGTTCCAACCATAAAAAGGTCTACCCGGTGGGCACCTGCACCACACCGGACGACCAAATTGCGCAGATCGAAGAATTGGCGAGGAAACGGAAGCGGTGATAGGCTGCTTCCAGCCGGACAAGGGAGTTTTCCAAAGCAAGTGTCCGCTGGGGTGGGACCCTGTTGCCGTAGGCAATAGGGCGGGCGATGGAATGGCCCGAATCACTTGCGTGGAAAAGCTCCCGCAGCCCGGCGGCTGACCCTTGCAGTATCGTAAAATTTATAGTATAATGCAAGCAAGTCAAAAAGAGAGAGGATGTTTCCCTATGAGCAAATCTTTCAGCTACCCCAATGTGGGCACCTGTTCCAAGCAGACCAACATCGTTCTGAACGACGACCACACCATTGAGTCCGTGGAGATCATCGGCGGCTGCAACGGCAACCTGAAGGGCATCAGCCGTCTGCTGAAGGGCATGAAGGCGGAGGACGCCATTGCCCGGATGGAGGGTACCACCTGCGGCCCCCGTCCCACCAGCTGCCCGGATCAGATCGCCAAGAACCTGAAAAAGGCACTGGCAGAGCTGTAACGCTGTTTTTGCCGGCCGAACTGCATTTTATATGCGGTTCGGCTTTTTTTGTTGATTTTTTCTGCTGCATCGGGCCTATACTTTGCTGTGTATGAAACAAAACAGCAAGGAGCGCACAATGAGCATTTGGGAAGCATTTGGCATGGGCAGACACAAGGGGTTCTCGCGGGAGGCGGGGCTCCTGCTGGACGAAGCTGTGGAGCTGGCGGGCGGAATGGGGTGTCAGAAGGCAGATACCGCGCACCTGCTGCTTGCAATGCTGCAAACAGACCGGGGCGCGGCAGGGCGGTTCCTTGCCGGAAAAAACATCACCGAGCTGGCAGTCCGCAAACAGCTGGCCGAAAAGCGCGGCGGCCCGGCACTGCATCTGGACAAAAAAGCACTGGCCCCGGATCTGCGCCGGACCATGGATTATGCCATCATCGGGGCTCAGAATGCCCATCTGCCCCGGGCAGAGCCGGAACATCTGCTCTGTGCCATGCTGGAAGATACCGACTGTGCTGCGGGGGTGCTGCTGGCGTCCATGGGAGTTCCGCTGACCGAGGCTGTGCGGGAGTGCCGCCAGCTTTCCGGCCAATTCATCCTGCCCAGCCAGCAGCCCCGGGCGTCGGCCATGCCCCGGGGAAGCCGCGCCAGCGACAAATACTGCCGCGACCTGACCCGCCGCGCCTCGGAGGGACAGCTGGATCCGGTGTTCTGCCGGGATGCAGAGCTGGACCGGATGGTGGAGATCCTCTGCCGCCGCCAGAAGAACAACCCCTGTCTGGTGGGGGAACCCGGCGTGGGCAAAACGGCGCTGGCCGAGGGGCTTGCCCAGCGCATTGCCAGCCACGATGTGCCCCGGATGCTGCAGGGCAGGCGGCTTCTGGCTCTGGATATGGCCAGCCTTGTGGCAGGCACCAAGTACCGGGGCGATTTTGAGGAGCGGTTCAAATCGCTGCTGGAAGAACTGGTGCGGGACGGCACAGCCATCCTGTTCGTGGATGAATTCCATACCATCGTGGGGGCTGGTGCCGCAGAGGGTGCCATTGACGCGGCCAGCATCCTGAAGCCGGTGCTGGCCCGGGGCGAGCTGCAGCTCATCGGCGCAACGACCAATCAGGAGTTCCGCACCCACATCCAGAAGGACGCTGCCCTGGAACGCCGGTTCGGGCGGGTGCAGATCGAGGAACCTACCCCGGCGCAGGCCACCGCCATTCTGGAAGGGCTGGCGCCCCGGTATGAGCAGTATCACCGGGTCTGCCTGCCGCCGGAGACTCTGCGGGAAGCCGTGGAGCTTTCGGTGCGGTATCTGCCAGGGCGCTGCCTGCCGGATAAAGCCATCGACCTTGTGGACGAAGCCTGTTCCGCTGCCCGCATCCGGGCCGAGCGGGAAGGAAAAAACGACCCTGTGCTGACCCGGGAGGACATTGCCCGGGTGGTGGCGCAGGCCAGCGGAGTGCCTGTGGAACGGGTGGGCGAAAAGGAACGGGAGCGGCTGGACAAACTGGAACAGCGCCTGAACGAGGAGATTGTGGGCCAGCAGCGGGCTGTGGCCGCAGTGGCCGGTGCCATCC
>CAVDVT010000153.1:0-4666 GCA_963612415.1 bacterium
GTATCTGGGGGATGGCCGCTATATCCACTCCACCGGTGCTGCCGTCAGCGGCGGTGTGGTCCTCAACAGCCTTGACCCGGCAGACCCGCTGTACCGGGAGGATCTGGTGAAGTCTTTGTACGCGGTGGGAAGCGTGTTTTGAGAAAGGACAACAACAATGAAAGTTTTCGATTTGCACTGTGACACCCTGAGTGAACTGCGCCATGCGCAGCAGCGGGGCGAGGCCATGAGCTTTGCCCGCAACAACTGCCACATCGACCTGGAAAAGCTGCAGCAGGGCGACTATATGCTGCAATGCTTTGCCGCCTTTGTGAACCTGGGCGACCCCACCCCCGGAGCCGACCCGCTGGTAACGGCGCTGGAGGAGATCGACATCTTCAAGCGGATCATGGAGAAGTATTCCGACAAGATCGCCCCGGTGTACAAGCCTGAGGATATCCGCAAGAATGCGGCGGCAGGCAAGATCAGCGGAATGCTCACCATTGAAGAAGGCGGCTGCTGCAAGGGCAGTCTGGGTGTGCTGCGCCGGATGTATGAGCTGGGCGTGCGGATGATGACCCTGACCTGGAACCACGAAAATGAACTGGCCAGCCCCAACGTGGTGCCGGGCAACGGGCCCATCTGGCCTTGCCAGCCCAACACCGAGACCGGCCTGAAGGAAAAAGGCTTTGAGTTTCTGGCGGAGATGGAGCGGCTGCATATCATTGTGGACGTGAGCCACCTGTCCGACAAGGGCTTCTGGGACATTGCCCAGCACAGCACCCGGCCTTTTGCGGCCAGCCACTCCAACTGCCGGGCGCTGGCACCCCACTGCCGCAACCTGACCGACGAGATGATCCGGGTGATGGCCGAGCGCGGCGGTCTGGTGGGTCTGAACTACTGCTCGGGCTTCCTGGACAACCAGCCCAGCCCGGAACTCTGCCGCAGCACGACGGCCCTGATGGCCAAGCACGCCGCCCATTTCAAGCAGGTGGGCGGCATTGAGATCCTCGGTCTGGGCAGCGATTTTGACGGCATTGGCGGCAAGCTGGAAATGGACAACTGCTCCAAGCTCCCCCTGCTGGCCGATGCCCTGCGCAAAGAGGGATTCACGGAGGACGAGGTGGAAGCTATTTTCTACCGCAACGCACGGCGGTTCTTTGAGGAGAATATGTAAGATGGATCAGAATATGACACTGGAAAAGCGCATTGCCGCAGAGCTTTACTCCTATCAGGGGAAGATGAGCGTGTTTGTGGACGACCTGCGCGGCCATACCGTGGAAATGGGAGCCGATGAGGAATTTGAAACGGCTTCCACCATCAAGGCCTTCATCCTGGCGGTGCTGTACCTGCAGGTCAGCCGGGGCAAAGCAGACCTTGAGGAAGAAATTGCCTACGAGGCCAGCCAGTTTGTGGACGGCTCCGGCATGCTGCGGGCTCTGGGCGTGGGAGCAAAGCTCAAGGTGAAGGATACTGCCACCATGATGATCATCTGCTCGGACAACATTGCCACCAACATGATCATCGATTATCTGGGGCTGGATACCATCAATGCCTGCATCCGGGAGCTGGGCTTTGCCCACACCACCCTGCACAATCCCCTCCACTTTGACCGGTACAGCAAGCTGGGCACCACCACGCCCCGGGACTATGCCGCCCTGTTTGCCCGGGTGGCCAAGGGAACGCTGGTCAGCCCGGAGGCCAGTGCCGCCATGCTGAACATCTTCCGCCAGCAGCACTACAACACCATGCTTACCCACGACTTCCCCCAGTTCTATCTGGACTGTGAGGAGACCGGTGAGCCGGAACTCATCTGGGTGGCCAGCAAGAGCGGCAGCATGAACGCCTGCCGCAACGACGGCGGCATCATCCACACCCCCTACGGCGAGTATGTCATCGTTCTGATGAACAAGGACTTCCACGATATCATTGAGTACAACGACCACCCCGCCATGGTCTATGGTGCCCGTGTGTCCCGGATGATCCTGGACCAGATCCTGGCGTGTGAGGGGAGACTGTATCTGTGAATATCTCTCTGCCGATGCTGCTGTTTCTGATGCTGATGACCGGCTTTGCGGGCTTTGTGGACTCGGCCGCCGGGGGCGGCGGGCTTATCAGCCTGCCGGCCTACCTGTTTGCGGGCCTGCCGGTGCATTATGTTTACGGCACCAACAAGTTCAGTGCGGCCTGCGGCACCACCTTTGCCACCGCAAATTTCTTCCGCAAGGGAGCCATCAACGTCCGGGTGGGGCTGCTGGCTGCGGCAGGCAGCTTTGCGGGCAGTGCGCTGGGTTCCCATGTGGTGCTGCTGCTCAGCGACAGGGCCCTGCGCGGCATGATGCTGGTCATCCTGCCCATTGCGGCGGTACTCATCCTCTGGCGGCGTGACCTGCCCGACGAGAACCGGGACGACGGCACTCTGAATACCAAAAAAGCTGCCCTTGCCCTTGCCATCGGTCTGGGCATCGGCCTGTACGACGGCGTGTTCGGCCCGGGCACCGGCACCTTTGCCATCATCGCCTTTACCACCCTGATGGGGTTTGATCTGCGCACCGCAGGCGGCAACGCCAAGGTACTGAACCTTGCCAGCAACTATGCCAGTCTGGTCACGTATCTGTCCAGCGGGCTGGTGGTGTTCTCCATTGGCATCCCCTGCGCGCTCAGCGGCATTGCGGGCAACCTGCTGGGCTCCCGCCTTGCCCTGAAGAACGGCGCAAAGTTCATCCGCCCCATGATGCTGGTGGTGCTGGTGCTTCTGCTGGGCAAGATCGTGTCGGACGCGGTGCTGTGATAAATCAAAAAAGAGGAACTGCCCATTCGGGCAGTTCCTCTTTTTGTGTCAATGCAGTTACAGGTCAAGTTTGAGTTCTTTGTCGAAGAAGGCCAGACCGAAGGTGCCGGGGCCTGCGTGGGTGCCGATGACGCAGCCGATCTGCCGCACCAGTGCTTCCTCAAGGTGGAGGTTGTCGCACAGCCAGGTCTGGATGGGCTGAACCTCGCGGGTGGAGAGGGTATAGCCGGCCAGTGCTGCAAAAGCGGGATTGATGCCGCCCAGCTCCTCGATCTTCTTGAACATGGCAACGTAAGCGCCGGGCAGGCCGCGGGCTTTGCCTGCCATGGCGACCTTGCCCTCCTTGATGGTGATAAGGGGCTTGATGCCCAGCATTCCGCCGGCAACGGCCACGGCGGCGGGCAGACGGCCGCCCTTGCGCAGGTACTTCAGGTCATCGATGACAGCCACCAGATGCAGATGCTCCTTGGCGTGTTCCAGAATGGCGGCGATCTGTCCGGCAGTCTTTCCGGCGTCGCGCAGATGAACGGCCAGCCGCACCAGCAGGCCTTCGCCCAGACAGACATTCTCAGAATCCACGAACAGCACGTTGTCCACATTGGCCATATCGGCGGCCAGCTTGGCACACTGATAGGTGCCGGACAGCTCATGGGAGAGGAAGATGCCGACCACTTCGTCCCCGGCGGCAGCGGCCTCCAGGAAAAAGCGCTCAAACAGCTCGGGGCTGGGCTGGCTGGTGGTGGGCAGTTTGCGGCACTGGGCCATGATGCCGTAATATTCGGCGGGGGTCATATCCACGCCGTCGCGCAGGACATCCCCGTTTTCCAGGGTGACGTTCAGGGGGATCACGGTCACGCCCATCTGCCCGGCCTCAGCGGGCAGGATGTCGGACGCGGAATCGGTGAGAATGCGGATCATATTCAAATACCTCCAAAGGGGCCATGGCCGAAAACCGACCAAAATATCAAAAAAGTCGTACAAAGTATACCAGAACCCGGTGGGAAATGTCAATTGTTTGAACAAAATTTTCTTCGCATTTTCGCAAAACACGCCTCCGGCTTGCACAAACAGGGTACGGCATGATACAATAGCGCAGACAGAAGAAAGGGGGCGCTGCCATGAAAAACCGACCGGATGCTGCCCGCTGGAGGGCGGCCGGACTTGCCGCGCTGGCATGGGCGGGACTTGCGGCTGTGTATACCCTGCTGCTGCCCGGCGGGGCGGAGATGCCGCAGGACCTCCTGCGCACCCTGCTGGTGCTGCCCGTGGCGGAGGAGGTCATCTTCCGGGGGGCTGTGCTGCGCCTGCTGCGCCCGCTGGGGGCCCCGGCGGCCATCCTGGGGCAGGCGGTGCTGTTTGCAGCGCTGCACGGCACCCTGCCCCAGAAGTGCTATGCGCTGGGCATGGGGCTGATCTTTGGCTGGGCCGCAGAACACACCGGAAGTCTTGCGCCGGGGGTGGTGCTGCATATCCTGAACAATGGGCTGGTGCTGGCCCGCGCACTGGCAGAAAGGGGCATGGGATGACTGATTATGAACTGATGGGAGCAGCACTGGAGCAGGCTGCACAGGCTGCGGCTCTGGGCGAAGTGCCGGTGGGCGCTGTGGTGGCAAAGGACGGCCAGATCATTGCTGCCGCCCACAACACCCGCGAGACCGAAAAAAACGCCCTGCACCACGCAGAGCTGCTGGCCATTGATGCGGCCTGCAAACAGCTGGGCGGCTGGCGGCTGTGGCAGTGTGAGCTGTTTGTAACGCTGGAGCCCTGCCCCATGTGCAGCGGGGCCATCCTCAACAGCCGCATCAGGCGGGTGGTCTATGGGGCAGCGGACACCAAGGCGGGCTGCTGCGGCAGCGTGACCGACCTGTTTGCCCTGCCGTTCAACCATCATCCGGT
>CAVDVT010000154.1:0-4629 GCA_963612415.1 bacterium
CATCGACGGGGAGGTTTGGCACCTCGATGTCGGCTCATCGCATCCTGGGGCTGTATTCGGTCCCAAGGGTTTGGCTGTTCGCCAATTAAAGCGGTACGCGAGCTGGGTTCAGAACGTCGTGAGACAGTTCGGTCCCTATCTGTCGTGGGCGCAGGATATTTGATGGGAGCTGTCCCTAGTACGAGAGGACCGGGACGGACGTACCTCTGGCGCACCAGTTGTTCCGCCAGGAGCATAGCTGGGCAACTACGTACGGATCGGATAAACGCTGAAAGCATCTAAGCGTGAAGCCGACCCAAAGATAAGATATCCCATTGCTTAAAGCAAGTAAGATCCCTTGTAGACTACGAGGTTGATAGGCACGATGTGTAAGTGGAGTGATCCATTCAGCAAGTGTGTACTAATAGATCGAGGGCTTGACCACAATTCGCTTGAGACTCTGAGAGTCAACGAAAAAATGAAGTAGCAGTGATTATTCAGTTTTGAAGGCACGTCCTTCTAAATACTAGACAAGTAAACATGAAAGTGTTATACTTAGCTAGTCATATTGGTCGGTGACGATGACGGTGAGGTTCCACCTGTTCCCATTCCGAACACAGAAGTTAAGCTCACTCGTGCCCAAGATAGTTCGCTGGAAACGGCGCGTGAAAATAGGTAGTTGCCGACTCAAGTAAAGCCCCTGAGGTTTTTCCTCGGGGGCTTTTTTGTTGCAATTTTGTCTTGAAAATTTGTTTGAACTGCTCAAAAACAGTGAGAATTTTTGTATTGAAAAACCGAAGGAAAATGCTTGACACAATGACTACTATGTAATACAATGTAGCTAAAGACTACTACGTATTACATAATAGCCGAAAGGAGGAATCTGTGTGGAAAACAATGCCCAGATCTTAAAGGGAATTCTGGAATATTGCGTGCTGAAATTGATCGCCAGGAAACCCACTTATGGATATGAGATCGTGATGCAGCTGAAGCAGGTTGGGTTTGCGGACATCAGTGAAAGCACCCTCTATCCGCTGCTCTTGCGGTTGGAACAGCAGGGGAAGGTAGTTGTAGAGCGCAGGCCTTCCCCTAAGGGGCCGAGTCGAAAATATTATATTGTTACGGAAAAAGGCGAAGAAGCACTTCTGGAATTTCGGCAGGAGTGGGATCAGCTGTGCCAGTTGGTTGAGAAGATTTTCAAGGAGGAATAGAGTATGAATAACTATTTTACCTTACGAAAAGCAAATCGTCTGCGTACAAAACTGTTGACAAGTGAAAGTCAGAAGCAAATTCAGGAAGTTGTGAAGTACCTGCGGCGGGTCAGCTGGGATGTGTGCGGCGTGGAACTGGTGTACAGTGACCTGATCGATATCGCGGTGCAGGCCAATGAAGATGGGCAGGAATTGTTTCGCGTGATCGGAGATGCGAAAACTTTTGTAGATGAAGTAAAGCCCGATTTGAAGTGGTTAAGCTGGTTCGACTTCTTTACGATTGAAATTCCACTTTTTCTTTTCGTTGGGTATGGCGTGGAAGGACTATTTCTCCATCCGTTTCTACTTTCTGTCGTCCCGGACTACGGATTTGATATTTCGCTCGGATATCTGGTTCAAGTCTGCGTCTGCATGGCGTCCTCGTATTATCTGTTCCGGCGGATGATGGAACGTGTGGGCTTTCCTCCCTGTGAGCATCGGCTGAAATATGCTGGCTATCTGGTTCTTTATATAGCGGTACTCTATGGAATTGGTTCGATTTTGTATCGGCTGTTTGGGCAGATCGTATTTGTAAGGATCCCGGTCTGGCCGATGACGATGGGCAGCCCTTTGCTTGGGGCATTTTTGCTTTGGCTGCGGTATTACTGGTATGGCCGTGATGAGCGCCTGAAAGAACGTATCTAAAAAATAATCCCCGCTGCGGAGGATCTTCTCCACAGCGGGGATCTGTTTTATGGAATCAAGTGCGCTCACTCCACCGACATCGGTGCTTCAGGCTTGTTGGCGGTGCGGGCACTGGTGCGGCCTTCGGGGGCGATCTCGCCTGCAGCGGTCAGGCTGATCTTGGTCAGGGTGGGGCCGACCAGCTCGTAGACCAGCACGGAGAACAGCACAACGTTGCGCACCATGTGGCCGTCGGAAAGCTCAGCGGCTTCTGCGGCCATGCCCAGTGCAACACCAGCCTGCGGCAGCAGGGTGATGCCCAGGTACTTCTGGATCTTGCTGCTGCAGTGGGTGGCCTTGCAGCTGAAGAAGGAACCGGAGATCTTGCCAAGGCTCCGGGAAGCAATGTACACCACACCGATGAGCAGCACCATGGGGTTGGAAAGGATGTTCAGATCCAGCTCGGCACCGCTCAGCACAAAGAACAGGATGTTCACCGGGCTGACCCAGCGGTCCAGACGGTCCATCAGCTCATCCGAGGTGGGGCAGATATTGCAGAAGACCGTGCCGGTCATCATGCAGACCAGCAGCAGCGAGAAGCTGCAATGCACCGGTCCGATCTGGAACGTGATCATGGAAAGGCTCACCGTGAGCAGCACGAATGCCACCGAAAGGCTCATGCGCTTGGAGCGGGAGTGGAAGTAGACCTCCAGCTGGTTCAGTACAAAACCGGCCAGGGCGCCCAGACCCAGCGAGAAGACGATCTCCACCAGAGGCTCCACCAGAACGCTGATGGGGTCGATGCGGCCCTGCTCCAGTGCGTTTGCAACACCGAAGGAGGCAGAGAACAGCACCAGACCCACAGCGTCGTCGATGGCGACGACCATCAGCAGAAGATGGGTCAGGGGGCCGTTGGCCTTGTACTGCTTGACCACCATCAGGGTGGCGGCAGGAGCCGTGGCAGCGGCAATGGCGCCCAGTGTGATGGCCGAGGCCATGGAGATGACATCCGGACGGATGAGATGCAGGGCGATCAGGGCCACATCCACCAACAGTGTGGTGGCGACAGCCTGCAGAATGCCCACGGTGATGGCCTGTTTTCCCATGCTCTCCAACGCGCTGAGCCGGAATTCGTTGCCAATGACAAAGGCGATGAAACCCAGTGCCACCTGGGTGATGATGCCATAGCCTTCCACCTGAGCAAGGCTGCCAAAGCCAAGGCCCCAGTCACTCAGACCGAGACGGCCCAGAAAGAACGGGCCCAGCAGAAGGCCGGCCACCAGATAGGAAGTGACGGCGGGCAAGTGGACCACTTTTGCCAAACGGGAAGCCAGCAGCCCCGCAATGAGCGAAACCGACAGGCAAATGAGTAATTGTTCCATGCGATTTTGTTCTCCTCTTTCAAACGAATACGATAAAAATTATACTCTGCGTGAGGAGAAAATGCAACAAGATTTCAGGTGCAGACGAATGAAGTTTTCTTAAAAAGCTTGTATCCAAACAAAAACCAGGGCGATGCTGGATGTGCAGCGCCCTGGTTTTTTGAAGCGGGATTCTAATTTTAGTTGAACTTGAAGATCTTCTGTGCGATGCGGTAGCAGCCCAGAACGATAGTGTCGCCCTTGGGGATCTTGAGGTTGGTGATGCCGCCGAAGCCATAGCGGATGGAGCGGTAGACATCGGGCTTGGTGTTGGCCTTGAGGTAGGCCCACAGTTCCTTCTCCTTCTCCTTGGCCTCCTTGCTGCCGTCCAGCAGCAGGAAGATGTCGCTGACCGCCATCATCATAGACAGGTAGTGCAGCATATAGCTGCGCAGCTTTTTCTCACCCTTCAGGGCGTCCAGATCCTGGCAGTCGATCATGTGCCGGGTCACCCGCAGCTGCTGATCCACACGCTTGACCATGACGCTCTCGTTCACGCTCTGGTCGGAACGGCCGATGAAGTAGCGGTAGAGGTCAAGATCCATATAGTACATGCTCTTGACGTAGGGCAGGGGCTGGTAGACGAAGATGTTGTCCACATAGAAAGTGTGCTTGGGCAGCACCATGCCGCAGTCGCGCAGCACTTTGGTGCGGTAGATGACCGAGTGCATCAGCAGGTTCTGGTCGGGGCGGAAGTGGCCCACGTGCATCCAGCTGAACAGTCGGTTCTGGGGGAAGACATTGGTGTAGCGGACGGTGTGGCTGGTGTTGTCCTCCACATGCTCGTACACATAGTTGCAGATCATCAGATCCGGGGCGGTGCCGCGGGCCACCAGCGTGGTCAGCTTGGCCAGAACGGTCTTGAGGGCATCGGTATCCAGCCAGTCGTCGCTGTCCACTACCTTATAGTAAAGGCCGGTGGCGTTGCGGATGCCCTGGTTCACGCCCTCGCCGTGGCCGCCATTTTCCTGATGGATGGCCTTGACGATGGTGGGGTACTTGGCAGCGTATTCGTCGCAGATGGCGGGGGTGTCGTCCTTGACGGAACCGTCATCCACCAGAATGATCTCGGCCTGCTCTCCGGCAGAAAGCAGGGTCTCGATGCAGTGGCGCATATAGGCCGCGGAGTTGTAGCACGGCACGGCAAACGTGATGAGTTTTTGAGGCATAATCAGATACTCCTTTGCTCTTTTTCCGGCCGGGATGAACAAATCGCGGCACAAAATGGAGATATGTGTCCCCATTATATCATTTCTGAGCCGGAAAAGCTATTGAAATGAGGAAATCGTCACAAAATCATAAGATTTGTGGTATAATCAAAACCTACACTTATTATAACGGAGGAACCCATGGAA
>CAVDVT010000155.1:0-4604 GCA_963612415.1 bacterium
GCGCAGTAGGCACCTTCGTTGATGGCAAAGGCGATGACGGCGGCGGGGAAAGCGTCCAGCATGATGCCAATGCTGGGCAGGCCGTAAAAGATGATGAACAGCTGTACCAGCAGCGGGGTGCCGCGGATGACCCAGATATAAAACCGTGCCACCTGCCGCAGAACCGGCACATTGGCGTATTGCACCAGTGCCACTGCCACGGCAATGATCATGGCAAAGAAAAAAGAGACCAGCGTCAGGGGGATGGTCATGGTCAGGCCCGCAGAAAGGATCCGGGGCAGGGCCTCCCACAGTACGCTGACCGTGCGGTTGGAAAGGAGTGCTTCAAACATCATGTATCTTCCTTATTGACAAAAAAGACGGAACATTCTCATTTTACACCTTAAACTATGGTTGAAGTCAAGTGTAAATCCTAGAATTCCTACCAGAATACTATAACATGAAAGGTCTGCAAGTGCAACGTGTTCCGAAAAAAACTTCGTTATCGCCAAAAGCGATGAAAAACATGGGCTAACTTTGTGCAGACTGGCAAGGAGTTGACGTGGTACGATGTTTCGTGTAAAATGAAACGGAGAAGTCCTGCGCACAATGTGCAGGCAGAAGGCTGCGGCGGCAAAGGCCGCTGCAGCGCATACGGAGGACAAGAACGTGATGAAACGTAAAATTGGTATTCTGGGAGCAGGCACCTGGGGCATGGCTCTGGCACGGATGCTGACCGTAAGCGGAAACGATGTGCTGGTATGGTCCGCCATTGAAAAGGAGATCGACAGCCTTTCGTCCACCCGCGTCCACCCCAACCTGCCCGGGATGCAGATCCCCGCAGAGATGCAGTTCACCAAGAGCATCGAGGAAGTATGTACCGGCCGGGACATCCTGCTGTTTGCGGTGCCGTCGGTGTTTGTGCGCTCCACAGCAGCCAAGGCCCGGCCCTTTGTGCCGGACGGACAGGTAATCGTGGATGTGGCAAAGGGCATTGAGCCGGACACCCTGTTTACCATGACTGAGATCCTGGCCGATGAGCTGGGCAAAGAGGGCGGCCCCAAGAACGTCCGGCTGGTGGCCCTGAGCGGCCCCACCCACGCAGAGGAAGTTGCCATTGACCTGCCCACCACCATCGTTTCCGCCAGCAAGGACATGGAAGCGGCCAAGCTGGTGCAGGAGGTCTTTTCCAACAGCGTGATGCGGGTGTACACCAACGAGGATATCAAGGGCGTGGAGCTGAGCGGCGCCATGAAGAATGTCATTGCGCTGGGCGTTGGCATTTCCACGGGTCTGGGCTACGGCGACAATGCCCGCGCTGCCCTGATCACCCGCGGCATTGCCGAGATCGCCCGGCTGGGCGTGGCCATGGGCTGCAATGTCCACACCTTTGCCGGTCTGGCCGGCATCGGCGACCTGATCGTGACGGCCACCAGTATGCACAGCCGGAACAACCGCGCCGGTATCCTGATCGGCAAGGGCGAGAGCCCGGAGCAGGCCGTGAAGGAAGTGGGCATGGTGGTGGAAGGCATGAACGCCCTGCCCGCCGCACTGGAACTGGCTGAAAAATATCAGGTGGAGATGCCCATCGTCCAGACCGTGAACGCCATTGTCAACAAGGGCATGAGCGCAGCCGAAGCTGTGCGCACCCTGATGGACCGTGACCCCAAGAACGAGCTGCCCCAGGGCTACGAAAAGTAATATTGAACATGAAAAATCCCCTCTGCCATACGGCAGAGGGGATTTTGTCATTTTTGGGATCTTACTGTTCGGCCTCGATGGCGCGGACGATCTGGCGGGCAATGTACTCGTGACCGGCGGCAGTGGGGTGGCCGTCCAGCTCGGTCTGTGCCCAGGGCACTGCCACGTAGGTAGCACCGTAAACATCGGCCAGCTGCTGCTCGTACTTGTTGAGCTTGTTGAAGTAGTTGCTCCAGCTGCCCAGCAGCGGCACGGGGTTGGTGGCACCCACGATCAGGATCTGGGCATCCGGGTTCAGGGTCTTGATGGTGTCCACGATCTGGCGCAGGTTCTCAGCGCTTTCGGGGTAGGCTTTCTCACAGATCTCGTCCATGCCGGTGAAGAACAGGCGCCAGATGGCGTTCTTTTCCTCACGGGTCAGGCTGAGCTTCTTCAGGCTCTCGTCCAGGGCGCTCTCAGCTTCCTTGTTGCCGCCGCGCAGGTTGCCGCTCAGCACAATGGAAGCCAGATCTTCACTTTTCCAGTTGGTGGCTTCGCCAAAGGAGACAACGGTGGGCACAAAGGCATCGTTGGAGCCCAGCTGGATGGAAATGACATCGGCGCTCTTGATGTAATCAATGAACTCCGGGTAGTTGTACTGGCAGCCGGAGAGCATATTCATCTCAGCCATGGAGCCGGTCTTGACCATTTCCACAACATCCTTGCTCATGGCACCGGGCAGGCCCAGGTTGATGGCGTGGTCGCTGTCCAGATTCAGCTTCTTGGCCACCTGACCCACGTAGCACTCTTCCGGGTAGCCCTTGAAGTTGGAGGAGACGTCCACACCCATCAGGTTGTGAGCGTACTGCACATTGGTCAGGCCGATGCCGGCACAGATGCTGTCGCCCAGGGCAACGTAGGTGATGGAATTAGGCTCCTTTTCGGTTTCATCGGTGGTGGGGAAGAAGCAGTTTTCTTCCTCTGCGGCGGGCTGTGCATCCGCTGCGGGCTCTGCTGCAAAAGCCGGGATGCTCAGGGCAGTAAACAGCATGGCGGCCGACAGAACAAGGCCGATCAGTTTCTTCTTCATGGGGTGGAACGCTTCCTTTCCTGTGTGTAATATCGGGATCAATAATCGCGGGAAGTGATTTCTTCTTCCAGCTTGCGGTAATCAAATTTGACGGCGGGGGTCAGGGGCATTTCCGGAATGATCTTGTAACCCACGGGCTGGGCGTATTCCGGCAGCTCCTCGGCGCACATCTGGCGCAGCTCCTTGAGGATCTGTTTGCGCTTGGCAGCAGTGATCTCCGGGTTCAGAACCAGATAGACAAAGGGCAGACGGCCCTGCACATGGTCTTTGTCGGTGCAGCCCACCACCGAACACTGATGGACGGCGGGATGCTGGCTGACCACATTCTCGATCATGGAGGGGAAGACCTTGAAGCCATCGTGGCGGATGATGAGCCGCTTGATCCGGCTGTCCAGATAAACAAAGCCGTCTTCATCCAGATAGCCAATGTCACCGGTGTGGACCCAGACCCGGCCATCCGGATGGGTGCGGAGCAGGGCAGCAGTTTCAGAGGGCTTGTTGTAGTAACCCTTCATCATGGTGGGGCCGGAGATGCACAGCTCGCCCCGCTGGCCGATGGGCAGCTCCCGGTCGGTACCCGGCTCAAACACCGAGATCAGGGTGTTGACCAGAGGGATGCCCACGCTGCCCAGCTTGTTGTTCCGCCCGGCGGCACAGGTGGCGGCAGAGGAGACCTCTGTCATGCCGTAGCCCTTGGCCATGGGGAACTCCACGTTGTGGGCAGCAAGGAAATCGTTGACGGTCTGCTCGGCACCGCGGGAAATGGCGTCGCCGCCTGCGGCATAGTTGCGGATAAAGGAGAGATCCTTGTTCTGCAGCTTGGAGTCTGCGGCCATCTGCTGGTAGTGGGCAGGCACACCAAACATATGCTCGGGCTTGTGCTTCCAGATCAGGCTGCCCAGCTTGTCGGGATCGAGGTTGGGGATAATGACCACCTTCAGGCCCAGCACCAGCGGCAGATGGACGCCGCAGGCATAGCCATAGGCAATGAAGGGGGGCATGACGTTCATCAGGGTCTGGCCCCGCTTGAACAGGTTCTCATAGGCGGAGAACTGCTGGGTCAGGGCATTGAAGTTCCGGTCTGTCAGCATCACGCCCTTGGGCGAACCCGTGGTGCCGCCGGTATGCACCACCACGCAGGCGTGATCCGGGTCATAGCCCATATCCGCAATGCTCTGGTTTTTGCCGGCATCAATGAACTGCTTCCAGTGCAGGACGTTGGACTTGTACTTGTTTTTGTCGGGGTTTGCCAGCTTGTAGCCCACAGCCAGCGGCAGGGGCAGGGAGTCGGCCGGGGAGAGGACGATGACCCGCTCCACATGGGTGCGCTTGGCGGCCTGACGGCAGCGCTCATACACCACGTTCAGGCAGATCAGCAGGTGGGAGTCCACTTCCTCAATGTACTCATGGATGCCCTCGGCGCTGTACCGGGGGTCCACCAGATTCAGGGTGGCACCGATCATGTCTGCGGCATAGAAGGCGTAGATGACCTCTGGGGTCATCACGCTGACCACGGTGGCGATGTCGCCTTTTTTCAGGCCCGCTGCCCGCAGTGCGGCTGCCGTTTTTTTGACGTTGACGATCAGGTCGGCATAAGTGAACCGGCGGCCATAGTATTCCAGTGCGGGCTCACCCAGGCGGTTCTTGTTCTGCCGGCAGACATACTCAAAAGCCGTGCATTCGGGCGGGGTCTGGTCAATGAACTTCGGATCGTAATACTTGAGCCACGGACGTGCCTGCGAGGCGTAGAGCGGGGGATTGGATGTTGTCATAAATTGTCCTTTGTTTGTCGCCCTGCCCGTGTGCGGACGGAGCGGATTTGGACGATGTCTTTCTTAAACTTCGTCGGTTTGTT
>CAVDVT010000156.1:0-4591 GCA_963612415.1 bacterium
ACTGAGAGGGCATGCTGCTTCCGGGGAACCCCTTTTAACTGAGAGGGCATACAGCCCAATTTCCCACACACAATTGCCTACCGCACATACCACTGCGCGGCAACACATCCGTTGCACGGCAATGCACAGTAAGCAACATAAAAATAAGGTGTGCCAAGAGACATACGCCTCTTGGCACACCATAACGAGGCATTGTTACTTGCCCCGCTCTAACTGGTAGGGCGGTGCAGTTTCCTCAACGCTTCATAATTTCAGATTAATCTGATTAGCGCAGCTCGAAGTCCAGGACGGAATCAACGTTGTTCTTCACAGCGGTGCGGCCCAGGTTGTAAGCAGCAGCAACCAGGCCCAGACCATTAGCGATGTCATCGCCAATGCCGTTGCCGGTCACGAACAGGGTCTGAGGAATTGCACCAACCTCTTCCCAGGTGGTGTTGCCAGAGAAGACAACGCCGATGGTGTTGTCAACCAGCTTCTCCAGGTAGCTGTTGCCGATGATGGTAACAATGTTGGTGGAGAAGGTCTTAACGTTGGACCAGTCCCAGATAGGAGCGGTAACAACACCGATAGCGTCGATAATAGCATTAGCGCCGCCGTTGACGTAGGTCATTTCGTTCTCTGCGATAACAGAGTAGTTTGCAGGCATCATCATAATGAATTACTCCCTTCAAATGATTAAAACAATTTTAGCGATCTCCTTCCGGCTGCGCAACCATCCGGAAATCATTTATGTAACCGGGTGCGCACCCGGCTGCAACTTAATAGGTCATGGCCTCGCCGTCGTCGTCTTCCTCGACCACTGCGGCAGGGGCTGCGGGGGCGGGTTCTTCCTTTTTGCGGCGGAAGATACCCTGCTGCAGGTTCCACAGTTCAAAATACTTGCCCTGCTTTGCCAGCAGCTCGTCGTGGGTACCCCGTTCCACGATCTCACCATGATCCATGACCAAGATCAGGTCACAATCACGGATGGTGGAAAGGCGGTGTGCCACGATCAGCATCGAGCGGTCAGCCAGCTGGTTATAGATCATATCAAAAATGGTATTCTCTGTACCAAAGTCCAGGCTGGACGTCGATTCATCAAAGATGTACAGGCCGCTGTCTTTCAGGAACGCACGGGCCAGCGCAATGCGCTGCTTTTCACCACCGGAAAGACCGTTGCCGGCTTCCTCAAGGTAGGTGTTGTACTGCAGCGGCAGTTTGCGGATAAACTCGTGGGCGTCGGCCTTTTTGGCGGCCTCACGCACCTGATCCAGCGTTGCCTCCGGACGCGAGATCCGGATATTCTCGAAGATCGTCTTGCTGAACAGCTCAACGTTCTGCGGGACATAAGAGATGCAGCGGCGGACGGAAGCATTGCTGTATTCGTCCAGATTGACGCCGTTCACGTCGATCTCGCCGCTTTCCGGCTCATAATACTTGAGCAGGAGCTTGGTAATGGTGGATTTGCCGCTGCCGCTGCTGCCCACCAGCGCCACCTTCTTGCCCTGCGGGATCGTGAAGGAAACGTGGTTCAGCGCGGGGGTGCGGTTGCCGTAGCGGAACGTGACATCCTTGAACTCGATGTCGCCTTCCATGGCCTCCATCTCTGTGTACTCTCGCTGAGTGTCCTGCTCGGATTCATAGTCCATGATCTCCGTCAGACGCTTCATCGAGATCGAAGCCTCCTGGATCGACATCTGCATACTGATCAGTTCGCTCACAGGAGAGGTAAAGTAACTGGAAAGGGTGGTAAACGCCATGTAGCCGCCCAGCGTCAGTTGGCCGTTCAGCACCTGCGTGATGCCCACATAGGTCGTTACCATGTTCAGCGCGGTCATGATCAGCGTGGACACCAGCGACTGGGTGGTGCTGATCTTGCTGGAACGGATGCTGATCTTCAGGCTCTTGATGTATTCACGCTCAAGGGCTTCCAGCTCCCGGTCCTCGCAGGAATTGCACTTGATGGTCTCGATGCCGCGCAGGCTCTCAATCATCTGGCTGTTCAGCATGGCCGACTGCTGCATGGTTTCTTCATTGATCCGCTTGTACGGCTGCTTGAAGATGATCACCAGCAGTAAGCTCAATACCGTGGTAAACAACGTAATGGAGAACAGCGAGGAGTTCATCCGGAACAGCACAAAGCCGGTTCCCACAGCCATTACAATGTCCATGACCACGCTCATGGCGATGTTGGTCAGCACCGATTTGATGGTGCCTGCATCGGAGTAGCGGGTGGTGATCTCGCCGGTCTTCCGCGATGCAAAGAACTTCATGGGCAGCTTATAAACATGCTCAAAGTAGCCCAGCATCAGCGGGATGTCGATCTTGATCGACAGATAGATCAGGATCCACTGGCGCACCTGCGAGATCAACGCGCTTGTCACATTGACCACGCTGAACACCACGATCAGAGAAACCAGAAGGTTTTTCAGCCCGTAGGGCAGCACCTCATCCATGATGGCCTTATTGAAGACCGTGGATACGATGCCGATCAGTGTCAGGATCACTGAACTGAGGATAGCGTAGAAGAAAAGCTTTTTCTGGGGAAGCAGCAGGTCGAGGTAGCGCTTGAGCATATTGTTCCGCGCTTCCTTGGCTTCCGCCTTGCCCTCCACCTTATGCTTGCCGGTGCCGCCCTTGAACTCCGCTGTGGGGTTCAGCAGCAGCAGCACGCCGGTGAAGTTTTTATAGAACTCGTCAAGACTGATCTTTTTCAGCTCGGTGGCCGGGTCGCCGATAACGACGTAATCCTTGCACTTGTATTTGTGCTGGGGGTCGGCCTTGAGTTCGTTTTCCTTTGCCACGTGCTTGCGGCGGGCATCATCGTCCTTGATGGTCGTCTTTTTGAAGATGACCACAAAGTGGGCCAGGCCCTGGTCGGTGATGACCTGCGCAATGGCGGGCAGGGAGAAATCACTTAAAAAGTTCTCGCGGTCCACACGCACAGCCGCCGTGCTGAAACCCAGCTCGTTGGCTGCCTTCTGCAGACCCACAAGGTTCGTGCCTTTCATGTCGGTCCCCATCATGTCCCGCAGGCGGGTGATGGTGATTTCCTTTTTGTAATGGAGGCACACCATTGCGAGAGAAGCAGCGGCACAGTCCGTAGAATCGTGCTGCCGCACATAGGTATAACGCATACGATGTTTCCTTTACAAGAGACCGACAACCAAAACGCAAACGATCTCTTTGATATTCGAGGTTCTATTTCAAAACCACAGCATCTATTTTAGCACACTGTGTTTGTTTGCACAAGCCCCAGTTTGCTCTTACCCCGCGTACAACGGTGCGCCGCCATGGTATTTGACCTATATAAATGGTTTTCGCGCCTGCCTGTTCTAACAGCGCATAGCCCTCTGCTTTGCCCTGCCCTGCGGAGAACCAAGGCAAAGCAGAGGTCCGCTGCTATCAAAAGAAGGGAGCGCCTACCCTTTGATCTTAGGAACCGCCTTGGTCATTTTCTCAAAAAGTGTTCCAAGGTTTGGGTGTAGTATACCACAATATGACAGCTTCTTCAAGAGGACATTTTTTAAGATACTGTTAATTTTGAAGATTCTGTGAAAAAAGCAACATTTTGGTTACAACGCCCGGGTACAAAAACAGCGGCGAAGTTCCCCTCGCCGCTTAATGGCGCCTCTTGCCTGACTCGAACAGGCGACACCCTGATTAACAGTCAGGTGCTCTAACCGACTGAGCTAAAGAGGCACATCTTTCAATCCACGTTCCAGCGGCTCACACCCCGCTGCGAGTGATATTATAACTCCTTTGCCTCCCTTTTGCAAGACCTTTTCGTAAATTTAGAAAAAAAGTTTCGCGTGCGCCCTCTCCGGTAACGGGCTTGCCCTCTCCTGTAACGGCCTCGCCCTCTCAGGCGCTTCGCGCCAGCTCCCCCAAAGGGGGAGCCAACGCATATCCCAGATGAAGCCGGCACTTCGTCCAACCTCTCAGTCGCGTGCTTCGCCGCGACAGCACCGGGTTGCGGCTCCCAGCGTCCACTTCGTGCAGAAGCACTCGTGTCCTGCTGGCCGCGGCCCCAACAACTCCTCCCTGTTTCCGCCACTGGCGGCGGTCGTCGTCGTTGCCCCTGGTAGGGGAGCCCTTGGCATTCCGTCGCGTTTTCGAGCGTTGGCGCTTCGCTACTGTTTGCCCTGCTGGCGCAAGATTTCCCGACACAAGGCTTCCCCTTGAGGGGAAGCTGTCTGCGAAGCAGACTGATGAGGTGTGAAGCTTGCGGCAGAAGCTGGTTTTGGAGCGTCAGCGATTATAGCGAAAAATGAATCTTCTGCCAAGGCCTCCCCTACTAGGGGAGGTGGCATCGAGCGATAGCGATGATGACGGAGAGGTTGTACAAAGCAGCACCTTGCCTAAGCGATGCGTCGGCTCTCCCTTTGGGAGAGCTGTCACGCAAAGCGTGACTGAGAGGGCATACCGCTGCCGGAGAGCCGGGCATCCCGCCCCCCATTCCGACAACCTCTCCTCCCGCAATCTGCTATCCTGTCTATGACCAGAAAGGAGCCCTGCCCATGAAAGTGGTCATCTACCTCGACGTTTTGCTGCTCACCAATTTTGTGCTGACCCTTATTTTTCTGCTGGCGGCAGGGCTGCTGTGCGGGGT
>CAVDVT010000157.1:0-4549 GCA_963612415.1 bacterium
GCCCTGCATCCAGATGTCGCCCCGGTCATACGGGGGAGTGGGCGTTGTAACAAAACACCGCACCTTGCTGTCAGCCGCCGCTTGCGCACCGGCAGCGTCGGCCAGAGCCTTGGCGATGCTGGTATCCCGGATGACCTGCCATTTGTAGGTGCTGCCGCTCTGGACCCAGCGGTAACTGAGGCCCTGCTTGGTGTCGTAATAGAGGTCGCCGAGGTGTTCCTGCTTCAGCGCAGCAGTGGTCCAGTTCTTGGCGGGGGCGTTGGAGCTGGTGGGGGTTCCCTCATAAAACCAGGTGGTGATGTTTCCGTCCACCTGATCCTGCAGGTCTCCCATCTTCTTCACCGCGTCGGTCAGTCCGCCGGAAATATCGCTGACCCGCTCATCGTTTGCCTTTTTGTAGGCGAACAGCTGGTTGATCAGGTTCTGGCTGTACTTTTCCGATGCGCTGGCGCTTTCGTCCAGCAGGTTGGTCCGGCCCATGTTCTCTACCTGCCGGTCGGTCAGGGTGCGGCGGGTCGTGCCGAAGGTGTATTCCTTCTTTTCGGGGTGGTCCATCGGCTCCACCAGTTTGGAGCAGAGCATCACAGCATCCACACTGTGGGGCTTGCTGATGATATGGGAGTAGCTGGCAATGGTTAGCCGCTGGGTGTCATAGCCCGCGTCCACCAGATCGACGGCCCGGATGGTGTAGCTGGTCACCATGAGGGAGTTCTGCTGCAGGGCCTGCACGCCGGCGGCAAAGAGGTCGTTGGAGCTGTCAGCGTCCAGCTCGACTGTCCGGGCAATGATGCCGAACTTGGCTGCAGCGGCATCGTTCTGGATCCAGCCTTCGGAGAGGTCATAGCTCCACCCGGACGGCAGATACTTTTTGACGGTTGATGCCGTGGTATCATGGATGCCGTAGCGCTCCTCATGCTCCTCGCTGTATTTGCCCAGGCCGCCGGGGAGCCACTGGAATTTGAGCTTCCACTTTGTTTCCTTTACCGTGTGCTTGTTGCCAACCGGCAGGATGCGGGTGTACAGGCTGTTGGTGTCAGTCTTTTCAGTCAGGTCGAGCAGGTTCACGCCGTATTCGATGTCCTGCGCGGTCTGCCGCTTGGCTTCATAGGCCTGGTCACAGTAGTTGAGGACGTTCAGGCCGGTCTTGGCGTTGAAGGAGCAATAGACATAGCCGCCGAAGGTCTTGAGGACCATCTTGTCGATGATATCCCAGATCTTGCCGTAGTCCTCACCCACACCATATTTGTCCGCGTCGCCGAAGTGGACCACCAGATCACCCAGCGCGGCGGTCACAGTACCCAGCTCGAACTGCTTCATTTTCTGGCCCACCTGCCCGTTGTGGACCTCGATCAGGTGCTGTAAAAATTCCTTCAGCGTGCCTTCATAATTGAAGGGCGGCAGGCTGGAATCGTTGAAGTAGGAAAGCGCACCCTCGCAATAAACTGCCCGGTTGTTGTACCAGTCGGCCTCGTGATTGAGGATGCGCCCCCGCCAGATCTCGGTGCCATCCTGCTTGACGGCCACAACGGTGGACATCTTCTGCAGCATCTCATACTGGGGATGCTCCCGGGTCATGGTGAAGGTCAGACTGCCGCCCTTGCTGATCTCGCGGGTCAGCTTGGGCGACAAGACCAACGCCTCCGCATTGCAGGGCTGGTAGATCAGCAGCTCCGCGTCCGGGTTCCCGTAAGGGTAGCCATAGATCTCGTACACCGAAAAATCTCCTTTCTCCCGAAAAAGGGCATAATAAAACCCCGCTCCTCGGGTGAGAAGCAGGGATCGTTCAGTTGCCGCGGCCAGACAGCACCGCCAGCTGGCCAAGGTTATCGTTGACATGGGGCGTGATGATCCGGGCCACTTCCTCGCCGTCAATGGCCAGAACGCCCTTGCCGGTCTCGGGCAGATACTTCTCCACAAAGCCGGTCATGGTCTCCATCAGAGCCTGCATCTTGTCCTGATATACCTTCGTAGGGCCCTGTACCGGGCCGAAGGTATAGGGGTCAGTGCGGTAGTCGTAGCCCGCAAAGGCCCGCTCATTGCCGTACCAGTAGGCGTCCTGCAGGTCCGTATAGGAGAGCTTCTTCTCGGTCTTTTTGGTCTTGTCCTTGTCTTTGGTAGCCCACTTGTAGATTCCGTAGCCGACGGCTGCCACGCCCAGAACACCGGCCACGATCAGGCCGATCTGCGGGATGGACAGTCCGGCTGCAGCAACACTGGAACCGGCAGCACCGGCTGCTTCTGTGCCGACCGCAGCGGTGGCAGACCCGGCCGTACTGCCCACAGCTGTTCCCGCCGCCACAGTAGAGGCACCGGTGCCGATCAGCTTGCCAATGCCGGAGAGCGTGCTGGAAACGCCGCCAGCGGCCTTGAGGGTGTCCAGCGTCGTGCTGAGATTTTGCAGGGTCGTGACCAGCGTGGCGGTGCTGGTGGCAAGGTCGATGACTTTTTCCACGCCGTCGGTGATCTCCGTAAAGAAATCACCCACATTCTGAATGGTCTCGCTGTCGAAGAACTCGCCCAGTGCGGTGATCTTGCTGCCAAACTCCGAAAATGCCGAATTGGATGTTTTGATGAGGTCCGCAAACCGCTTGGTCTGAACATAGCTTCGGCTGGTGGTCCTTTCGTACTCATTCAGAGCCTTTTTCGCATCGTCCAGCTCGGTTTCGGCCTCGGCCAGCATCCCGGCCAGCCGTCTGGTCTGGTCCGAAGATTCGCCGGTGGATGCCGCGGATTCAGCATACAGTGCGGTCAGCTCCGAAACCTGCTTCGCGGCTGCACCGTAGGCACTGTTCAGGGTGTCGTACTGGCTGACAACTGCGCTGGAGGTCTCAGAGGTGGTCTCGGTGCCGTCCTCTGCAACCTTTTTCACCTTGGTGTAGGTCTCCAACACCCCATTTACCAGCCGCTTGCCGGTCTCGGTGGTGGTCGTCACCAGCTGGGTGGAGCCATCTGCATAGAGCTGTTTCACCGTGTCCACCGTGGTGGAAATGCCGTTCACCAGCGTCTGGGCGGTCTGGGTCAGCGTACCGGTCAAGGTCTTGGACGCATCCTCATAGACCTTCTGGGTCGTGGTCGTCACCTTGCCGCCTTCGCCGGTGACGGTTTTGGTGACTTCCTTGTAGTTTTTCACCACGCCATTCACCAGCTCTTTGCCCGACTCGGTAACGGTTTTGGTAAAGCGGTCATAGGCGGTGCCGTCCGACTTCAGGACTCGCTCAGTCAGCTCGCTGGTGGCTGTCGTCACCCGGCCAAATTCGTTCTGCGAGTAAGCAGTGGAGGCGTCGGTCAGGGAGGAGAGAACGGATTCGGTGACAGCTGCAGCGGCTTTTGCCGTTTTACTGGCCGCAGCCGCAGTGTTGGATGCAGCTGTGGTCATAACGCTTTCGGTTGACTTGGCAAGATTCTGCATCTTGAAAGCGTTGACTTCGGCCTTGTCAACCACCTCATCGCTGAGGGACCATTCTTTGTCTCCCTGAGAGGCAGTCCGGGTCACCTGAATGCCGACTGTAGCAATGGTCGCAGTGCCCTTGCCGGTGATGGCATTGATAAAGCTCTGAAGCACATCTTTGCCAATGTTGAAGACTTGCGAGGGAAGGGTCTTTAACCACTGAAGGGCACTTTTGAATCCATTTTGAAATGCCTGCATCAAGCTGGAACCCATGCTCTTGATGCCGCTTCCGATACTGGTCAGGAGGCTGGCACCAAGGTTGACCCAGTTGAAAGCCGAAACCACAGAAAGAACAGCTTCCACGATTTTTCCGGCATTTTTGATCAATAGGGGAATGCTGTTCAGAATGCCCCGGCCCAGAGCAACGATCAGCCCCACACCACCTGCAAGAAGTTTAGGTGCGTTATCGTTGATAAGACCGGCGATGTTGATGATGATATCGGGGATGTATGCAAAGAGCTGCGGCAGGCCCTCGACGATGCCGTTTGCCAACTGAAGGATCAGATCAACGCCGGCGGAGACAAAGCTGCCGAAGTTGGCGCGGAGATCTTCGGTAAATTGCAGCAGCGCCGGAAGGGCAGACGAAAGAAACTGCGGCACACCTTCCAGAAAGCCACTGCTGAGAGACTGCATCAAATCAGTGCCGCTTTGCAGGATCTCCGGCACAAGGGTCGTGACCACCTGCGGGATCCCCTGCACGACCCGCCCGATGGCAGGCAGAAGGTTGCCGACCAGATAGGTTTTTGTGGTATCGACCAGTGCATCCAGAGAAGGAGCCAGATCTTCGCCAAGTGCAAGGTTTCCCAGCACGTTGGATGCCGCTGCCTTCATTGCATTGAAGGAACCGGAGAGGGTGGTCTCCGCTTCCTTCGCGGTGGTGCCGGTGATGTCCAGCTCCGTCTGGATGACATGGATCGCATTGTACACGTCTGCCAGACTGTTCAGATCGTAGTGGATGCCGGTGATCTTCTGAGCGTCTGCCAGCAGACGTTCCATTTCGCTCTTGGTGCCGCCATAGCCAAGCTTTAGGTTATCGAGCATGGTGTAATTCTGCTTGGCAAAACCCTGATAGGCATTCTGGATATCCTGCATATCGGTGCC
>CAVDVT010000158.1:0-4544 GCA_963612415.1 bacterium
GTAATAGACATCGTTAGTACCCAGCTTATCAGGAATAATGGAAGCCTGTTCGGCGGGGTAATCCTCCGCTTTGAGGATATCGTCCATCCACCACTTGTTGCAGCTGGCAGCGGAGAGGATGCAGCCCATCAGGTGGTAGCCGCCGTCCGCATGGGCGAAACTGTGCAGGGCGTTCTTCGCATCCACACCGAACTTCTCGCTGGTGATGAACACCGTGCCGGAGGTGCCGAGGGAAATGTTGCATTTACCCTCGCCCACGGCACCGCAGCCAACGGCGGCTGCGGCATTGTCACCGGCACCGGCGCAGACCACAACGCTTTGCGGCAGGCCCAGCGTCCGGGCAGCTTCGGCGGTCAGGGTGCCCACCGGCTCCCAGCTCTCGTAGAGTTTCGGCAGCTGGCTTTCCAGTACGCCGCAGATGTTCATCATTTCTCGGCTCCAGCATTTGTGCTGTACATCGAGCAGCAGCATACCGGAAGCGTCCGAGTAGTCGGTGCAGTGTGTGCCGGTGAGTTTATAGTTGATGTAGTCCTTCGGCAGCATGATCTTTGCAATGCGGGCAAAGAGGGCCGGTTCATTCTGCCGCATCCAGAGCAGCTTGGGGGCGGTAAAGCCCGCAAATGCGATGTTGGCGGTGTACTTGCTCAGGGCTTCCTTACCGACCGCATTGTTCAGGTGGTTCACCTGCGGCTGGGTGCGGCCATCGTTCCAGAGGATGCAGGGACGGATGATGTTGTCGTCCTTGTCCAGTACCACCAGGCCGTGCATTTGTCCGCCTGCGCCAATGCCTTTGACAAGCGAAGCGTCAAAACCCTTTAACAGTTCCGGGATTCCATCACAGACCGCATTCCACCAGTCGGCGGGGTCCTGCTCGCTCCAGCCCGGATGTGGGAAGGAAATGGGGTATTCCCGGCTGACAATGTTCAAAATTTGCCCGGTTTTGTCCATGAGCAGCAGTTTGACTGCACTGGTGCCGAGGTCGATGCCAATGTACACAAAATTCCTCCTTTGCGGTGTGTTGCTGGCCTTATCTTACGCAAAAAAATTGCCTGCCGTCAAGATGCCCGACCGGGGTTGTGCAAAAAGAGGGGTAAGGTTTGAGAATCTTTCGGGTACTCAAAAACGGTCCGATATGGTACACTAAGGGCAGATTATAATAGGTGAGGAGGAACTGATGTGAAGCACACCGTTCGTCTGCGGGAGCGGCTGCTGCTGGTGTATCTGGTGGGCGGCCTTTTGCCGATGCTGTGCATGGTGCTGTTTCTGGTGGGGCAGCAGCGCACGGCAGTGATGAACCTTTCGCGCAGCACGGCCTATTCTGAACTGACGGCTTTACGCTACATGCTGGCTGAGGACAGCCGTATTCTGGAAGATGTCTCCAAGCGGATGTATTTTGACGAACAGCTGGAAACCATAGCCCGGACGCAGTACACCGACTATGCGCAGGTGGTGGCTGCGTACCGCTCGTATACGACCCTGAACGAGTACGAGGACTACTATTCCGGCACCATCAGCAGCATCAGCATCTATCTGGATAACGATACCTTTACCGGCAACTCCCAGCTGGCGCAGGCAACGGAAGAAGTACAGCAGAGCAGCTGGTATCAGCAGGCATTGGTGGATCAGGGCCGGGCACGGTGGTGGTATCTCCAAAACCCTTCCGATGGGCGAAACTATCTCACGTTGGTGCGGCTCATTCGCACCAAAAGCGGTGAGATGGTGGGTGTGGCAGCGCTGCGGATGAATCTGGAAGCGCTGGAAAACCAGTTTGCGCAGTACCAGAGCGATTTATATATCCTGCTGGGGGAGCAGGTGGTTCTGGCAAACCAGGACGACCTGAACGCCAGCGGGGCCGAACTGAACCTGTTAGCCAGCCACAACTCCGGGGCGGCTCAGGCAGTGCAGGACGAATTGAACGGCCAGAAGGTGCAGCTGGTGGTACAAACGGTCAGTGATACAGTCTGCTGCAACACCCTGACCCTGCTTGGCATTGAACCGTATGCAAACATTCTCAGTTCGGTCAACGACAGTATGCGCGGCTCGATGCTGTTCGTGGTGGGCAGTGTGCTGGTGTCGCTGGTACTCATTGTGGTGCTTTCCAACCACTTTGCCCACCGGGTGGAGCGGTTCAAGGGCGAGATGGAAAAGGCCGCCCACGGCGAACGGGAACTGGCCCCGGCCATTGGCGGCAACGATGAAATTTCGGAGTTGTACCAGTACCTGAACAGCATGATCGCAGACATTGACAATCTGACTTCCCGCGTTTATGAGAGCAGGCTCGAACAGGAGCAGCTGCGCACCCGCCAGCGGGAAGCGGAGTTCAAAATGCTGGCCAGCCAGATCAACCCGCACTTTTTGTACAACACGCTGGAAAGCATCCGCATGAAAGCCTATGCGGCCGGGGACGCCGAAGTGGCGGATATGGTCAAGATGCTCTCCAAACTCATGCGGCGCAACACCGAGATTCGGGACACACTGGTATCCCTGCGCAGTGAACTGACCCTGACCGAGTATTACCTGAAAATTCAGCACTACCGCTTTGGCGATGCTATCCGGTACAAGTTCTGGGTAGATGAAGGGGCCGAAGATTTGACCATTCTGCCGCTGCTGTTACAGCCCATTGTGGAAAATGCCTTTGTGCACGGCCTGAAAGACCGCCGCGCAGGCGGACAGATCACCGTCCGGGTGGAACTGGGTGAGAATTTGCGTATCACTGTGGTGGACAATGGCTGCGGCATTCCGGCACAGAAGCTGGCGGAGATCCGCCAACAGCTTTCGGCGTACGACCCGGCCAGCCAATCGCATATTGGCGTGGCGAACGTGAACCAGCGTATCCAGCTGTATTACGGCGCGGCCTATGGCATCACTGTGGAAAGCGAAGATGGGCGCGGCACGCAGGTGACGCTGAACCTGCCCCGGCGCAGGGATGGAGAAGGGAGGAACATTTATGGCTGAGCAGAAGATTTCCCGGCGCAGCTTTTTAGAGGCGGCTGCGGCTTGTGGTGTGATGGGTACAAGTACACTAACTGGCTGCAAAGCAGAAAGCACCGCAGCCTTGGAAGAACAGCCGCTGCAATTGGTGTTCTTCAATATGGATGGCATCAGTGATTCGTGGACGGACCCCGTGGCACAGAAGATCACCGAAAAGACCGGCATCGCGCTGAAAACGCTGTACCCTTCCCGCGGCAGCAACGAAGCCATTGACCTGATGCTGACGGATGGCGAATACCCCGACCTCATCTTTGCCAAGGGCGATGTAAACAAGCTAGTGGAAGCAAATGCGCTGATCGACATGGAGCCGCTCATCGAGCAATACGGCCCGAACATCAAGACACTGTATGGGGCTGATTACAAGCGCCTGCGGTACAGTGCGGAGAGGCCGCACATCTACCAGCTGTGCAGTAATACCGTGAACAAGGAGATCTATACCACTTCCGGCTCGGCGCAGTTGCAGTGGGCGGTGCTGAAAGAGCACGACTACAAAATTCCCTACACGCTGGCCGAGTACGAAGAACAAGTCAAGGCATACCTTGCCGCTCACCCGGAAACGGACGGCAAGCCCACCATCGGTATCTCGCTCTGCTGCACCGACTGGCGGTGGTACATCACGCTGTCCAATCCATCAGCCTCCATTGCAGAAGTGGCTCCGGACAACGGCCAGTGGCTCATTGATGGGGAGAATGTGACCTATCTCCACGCCGGGCCGAACCAGAAAGAATACTATGCCTGGCTGAACCGGATGTACTGGGAAGGAATCCTCGACCCAGAATTTGCCACCCAGACCTTTGACGATTACAAACAGAAGATCGTTTCCGGGCGGGTGCTGGGCCTGCTGGATGCGGATTGGAACTTTGCCGAAGCACAGAAAGAAATCATCCGTTCCGGCAAAACCGAGCACAGCTACGCGGGCCTGCCCGTGACCCTGCACGAAGGCGACGTCTGCCCCAGCCTGTTCAACTGGGGGCTTTCACCGGGGTGGGGCGTGGGCATTACCACGGCCTGCCAGCACCCAGAACGGGCGGTGAAGTTCCTCGACTGGCTGTGCAGTGAGGAAGGACAGGTGCTGATCCATTGGGGCATCGAAGGAACAAACTACACCGTGGATGCCAGTGGGCGGCGGGTGCGCTCCCAGAAGGAGATCGACCGCAGCCAGCAGGATGCGGATTACCAGTCAGAAACGGGAGTGGGCTTCCATGCCTATCCGTTCCCCTGCTATGGCAAAGGCGTTTATGACAGCACCGGCAACTCCTATCAAATCGAGGACAAGGCGTATGTCATCAGCGCTTACAACGCTGAGGAAAAGGCCGCCTGCAAAGCCTGGGGCGTGGAGATGCTGCGGGACATCTTTCCGCCCAGCGAGAGCTTCCCGGCACCGAGCCACTCGGCGGGCTGGAACTTGCCCATGACGCGGGAACTGGCCGCAGAGGTGGAACAACTGAACACCACAGCATGGCAGGGGCTGATCGACTGTATCCTCAGTCCGCAGGATAAATTTGATGCCTGCTGGGAAAAATTGCAGCAGGACTTACGGGACGCAGGCCGTC
>CAVDVT010000159.1:0-4519 GCA_963612415.1 bacterium
CTTCTACACCGAGGCAGCGGAGCCGGTGTTCTGCCTGGCCCTGCCCTTTGCCGAGAACCGGGCCGCACTGGAAAACGACCCGGTATTCCTGCGGTTCGTGCTGAGGCAGCTGGCCCGCAAGCTGGAACTGGCCTCCCACATGGACGGCCTCAGCCTGCCGCTGGAAGATCGGCTGCTGCGCTATCTGGAAGCGCCCCAGTCCGACGGGGTCATCCGCCACCTGAACGACCCGCTGCTCCACCTGCATTGCAGCCGCCGCCAGCTGCAGCGGGTGCTGAAAAAGCTCTGCGAGGAAGGTCAGCTGGAAAAGACCGGCCGGGGCTGCTACCGGCTGGCGGGGAAATAAAGGCCGGGCGGGACAAAATTTCTGCCCGGCGGGCAGCTTTTGCAATTTTCCGGTGCAGCCACCCGTATTCTGGGTAAAGTAACCGAATTTCGGCGACCGTATGGAGTTTTCAGTAAGCGGCTCTGATTATGGGCTGCTGGCGGAGGGCGATATCGGCAAGCTGAGCTTTCAGGGCACCCGCTATCTCGGGCTTGAGCGGCGGTAAGCAAACAAAAAGACCAGCACTTCCGGGCATTTCTGCCCGTTGTGCTGGTCTTTTTTCGTTATGAGAACTTACCGCACCAGAAGCAGCAGCCATGCAGAAGCCACAGCCTGCAGGATGAGCCAGCGGGCCACCACCTGCTCGTCGCTCCAGCCAAGGCGCTTGCGCACATGGTCATGCAGCGGGGTCAGGGTGTTCTTCAGGATGGAGATGTGCAGGAAACGCTTGAAGCTGATCTTCAGAATGCCCAGACTGCCGTCCACGATGAACACCAGTGCGGCCAGCAGGAAGGCGAAGGGATGGTGGCTCTTGAGGGCCAGAATGGCCAGGAAGAAGCCCATGGCACGGCTGCCTGCATCGCCCATCAGCAGGGTGGACGGCTTTGCATTCTGCCACAGGTAGGCCAGCAGCGCACCGATGAACACGATGCCGGCGGTGGCATAGTCGCCCAGTTCCTCCCAGTAAGCCAGCAGGAAGGTACCGATGCTCACCACGGCAAGGCTGGCGGACAGGCCGTCCACACCATCGGTGCAGTTGACCACATTGATGCTGGCCCAGATCAGGACCACGATCAGGATCAGGTACACGGCATAGGGCAGGCTGAAGCCCCACTCCAGAAAACGGACGCCCGTGCCGTTGAAATTCAGATAAGTGACGCCTGCCACCACGGCAATGACCAGATCGATCAGGCCCTTTTTATACTCGTTCCATGCCGTCTCGGCAGCATCGTCAAAATAGCCGGAGAGCATGGAGGCAATGAGCAGGACGGTGTAGATGACATATTCCACCTTGAAGGGCACCACAGCCAGCGTGACCAGCGCGATGCACAGCACAAAGATCAAGCCGGAGCCCCGGGCCTTGCCCTTGGAAAGCTCACCATTCACCGCAAAAGCGCGGCCATGGTCATGGGGAAGCTTATCGCGGAAGACGGAGTCCATCAGCGCAGTCAGCGCAAAGGCCAGCAGAAAGCCCAGCGCGTCCACGGTGCGCGGGCTGCCCGAAAGTAATTGAAGCATCTTATTCCTCTTTCCGGGAACAGTGGACTGTCCCCTTCTTGTTTCACTCATAGTGAAGTTAAGTATAGCACGGAGTTTTTCAAGAATCAATCCGTTCCCGGGCAAAGGCCGCGGCCGGATTTGACATTTCCAGCCCCTGCCCGTATAATGGATAGGCTTTCTGAACGTTCCCATACCTATTATAAGGAGACAGCATGACACTTTCACTGGAACAGCTTTCCGCCCGGATGCGGCAGGGCGAAACGATCCCGCTGCGGGACACTGCCGGGGTGGTACTGCTGCTGAGCATCCCCTCCATTCTGGAACAGATCGTGGTCACGGCCATGGAATACATCGATGCAGCCATGGTGGGCCACATCGGGGCCGAAGCCACCGCCGCCATTGGAATCGTCAGTTCCAGCACATGGCTGCTGCACGGCATTCTGGTGGGATTGTACACGGCCTTTTCCATCCAGATCGCCCAGTACCTCGGAGCCGACCGGCAGGCCGATGCCCGGGGCGTGCTGCGGCAGGCCATGCTGTTCAATCTGGCAGCGGGTCTTGCAGCGGCAGCCTTTGGTGTCGGCATCAGCGGACACCTGCCCGGGTGGCTGGGAGCGGATTCCAGCCTGCAGGCCAATGCGTCGGCCTACTTCGCTATCTGGTCTGCTGCTCTCCCCTTCACCATGGCTATGGGCATGTATACCGCCATGCTTCGGGCCACCGGCGACGCCCTGACGCCGGGGCTGATCAGCGTGTTGGTCTGCATACTGGACGTGGTGTTCAACTTCTTCCTCATCAACCCCACCCGGCAGTTGATGATCTTCGGGCAGAGCATCACTGTCTGGGGCGCGGGACTGGCTGTGCCGGGCGCAGCGCTGGGCACAGCCCTTTCTGATGTGGTAGGCGGCCTGCTGGCGCTGGCGATCCTGCTGCTGCGCGACGGCCCCCTCTGCATCCGGAGGCCCGGCTCTTGGAAGATCACCCGGGCCTGCATCCGGAATCTGGGCAAAGTGGGTGTGCCGCTGGCCGCTGAGCGGGCAGCACTGTCTTCTGCACAGGTGCTGCAGGTACGCATCGTCTCCCAGCTGGGCACGGTGGCCATTGCCGCCAACAGCCTTGGCGTCAGCGCCGAGGGCCTGTGCTACATGGCAGGCTACGGCATCCAGGGCGCAGCCATTGCTCTGATCGGGCAGGCCGTGGGTGCCAACCGCAGGGATATGGCAAAACGCTTTGCCTGGATCTGCACCCTGATGGGCATGGGCATCATGACCCTGACCGGTGCAGGGCTGTTTGCCTTTGCTCCGGCTCTGATGAGCATCTTCACCATGGACGCCGCCGTCATTGCGCTGGGTGCCCGGGTGCTGCGCATTGAAGCCTTTGCCGAGCCCATGTTCGGTGCCTCCATCGTGGCCAGTGGTGCCATGCAGGGCGCCGGCGACAGCACCGCCTGCTTTGTGCTGAATCTCGTCAGCATGTGGGGCATCCGGCTGACGCTGGCCTTTTTGCTGGCCCCGCGTTTTGGGCTTGTGGGTGTGTGGGGCACCATGTGCTTTGAGCTGTGCATCCGCGGCCTGCTGTTCCTTGTCCGCCTTGCCCGGGGCAAGTGGCTGGAAAAAGGAGCGCTGTCCTGAATATACCAAAAGAACCGGCGTTTTCACGCCGGTTCTTTTCCGTTATGAGGACGCTTTACTTCCGGCCATGCAGAATGGGCGAAAGAGGCTTATAGATCACCATGCAGAGCAGTGCATCCAGCAGGCCCTTGACCAGAGTGAAGGGCAGGTTGAAGATGACAAGGCATTTGATAAGGCTGTCGGCAGAAGGCAGGATGGCCTGATACATCCCGAGGATGGCCTCCAGCGGCATGTGGTAGAACTGGACATAGGCCGGATAGACCACAAAGTAGTTGGACGGCACGCTGATCACGGCCATGATGGCAGCACCAGCCACCGCGCCAAGGATGGCTGTTTTGCGGCTCTTGTGGCGCTTGTAGATGAAGCCGGCCGCTGCCGAGAACACTGCGCCAAGGATAAAGTTGCTCAATTCACCCACACCAGCCGTTGTGGTGCCCTTGATGATGATGTGGAGCAGGTTCTTCATAAAGCTGATGACCACGCCATACACCGGGCCAAGCGCAAACGCGCCCAGCAGAGCCGGCAGGTCCGAAAAGTCCATCTTGATAAAGGACGGAATGAGCATCGGGATGGGGAACTCGATGAACATCAGGATAAAGGCCACCGCGCTGAGCATGGCGGCTACGGTCAGGTTGCGGGTCGTGTTCTTTTGCATTGTTATTACCTCCCGGGGCACAGGGGCCCCAAATCAAAAAATCTGGAAAGCCCTTTTCGCGTGGATCGGAACCGGGAAGACAATCAAAAACGCGCCCTGCCGCAGCAAACACTGCAACAGGGCGCGTAGACAAAACGTATTGTCTGCCGTTTCTTGCATCCGGACTATACCGTTGGCCCCGGAGTCTCACCGGGTCAGCACCCTTGCGGGTGGTCGCGGGCTGTACCGCCAGTGGGGAATCGCACCCCGCCCTGAAACGAACTTTCTGGCACAGAGTATAACGCGGCAAACCGCAGTTGTCAACCCCTGATTTTTGCAGATTGATTTGCTCTGCCCGCGCCGATATGCTATACTGTGGAACAGGACATTTTATTTTTCGACCATAAGGAGCAATGAAACATGATTTTTTCGATCCGTGACCTCGGTTTTGAGCTGGGGCCTGTTCTGCTGGAAGGCTGGCTTGCACTGGCCGCCCGTGCGGTGTGTGCGCTGGCTATTTTCTTTGCAGGCTTGCTGGCTTCCTGGCTGCTTCATCGGAAGGTCTCCCCTTCCCTGCAGGCCCGCACATGGCATTTTGCCGCCGTTCCCATTCTGCTGCGCAGTCTGGCACGGCCTCTGGAACGAATGGCGGTTTACACCGGCCTGTATCTGGCCCTTGCCAGCCTCCCCTGGGCAATTGCCGGGGTC
>CAVDVT010000160.1:0-4489 GCA_963612415.1 bacterium
GCCCTGACCCAGGCGGATGTCGCCATAGTTGAACCATGCGCCGCTCTTTTGCACGATGCCCAGCTTGACGCCCAGATCGATCAGTTCGCTCATCTTGGAGATGCCCTCACCGAACATGATGTCAAACTCTGCCTCACGGAACGGAGGTGCCACCTTGTTCTTGACGATCTTGGCGCGGGTGTGGTTGCCGATGAACTGGCCGGAAGAATCCTTCAGGCCTTCCACGCGGCGGATGTCGATGCGGACAGAGGAATAATACTTCAGTGCGCGGCCGCCGGTGGTGACTTCGGGGTTGCCGTAGACAACGCCCACCTTTTCACGCAGCTGGTTGATGAAGATGCAGACGGTGTTGGTCTTGCCGATGACGCTGGTCAGCTTGCGCATGGCCTGACTCATCAGACGGGCCTGCAGGCCCACATGGCTGTCGCCCATCTCGCCCTCGATCTCGGCGCGGGGCACCATGGCTGCCACCGAGTCCACAACAATGGCGTCGATGGCACCGGAGCGCACCAGCGCTTCGCAGATCTCCATGGCCTGCTCACCGGTGTCCGGCTGGCTGACCAGCAGGTTGTTGATGTCCACGCCCAGAGCCTCTGCATACACGGGGTCCAGTGCGTGTTCTACATCGATAAAGGCAACCTCGCCGCCCTTTTTCTGGGCCTCAGCCAGAATGTGCAGGGCCAGCGTGGTCTTACCACTGGATTCCGGGCCATACACCTCAATGATACGGCCGCGGGGCACACCGCCCACGCCCAGTGCCATATCCAGACCCAGACTGCCGGTGGAGATAGCATCCACCTGCATGGCGGCGTTGTCGCCCAGCTTCATCACGGCACCCTTGCCAAACTGCTTTTCGATCTGCGCCAGCGCAGTGGCCAGCGCATCCTTTTTGGCTTCCGGCTCGGTCTTTTTGGTGGCCGAGACCACCGTGTTCTGATTCTTTGCCATAGTGTCATGCTCCTTTGCTGTCTGTTCCCGGCGCAGTGCGGCCAAACGCAGGCGCGGGCATTCCGTTTCTTTCCCTCTTAGTATAACACATTTCCAGGATATTACAACAGGAAGTTGTTTATAATTTCAGCTATTTTTGAGCGGGCTTCTTGCCATAATGCAACGGTCATTGCCGCCAAAATCTTTTTTGCACTGGATGTCCGTCCAGCCGTTGGCGGCCAGCAGGGCGCTCACGGCTTCCCGCTGCTGCCAGCCGATCTCCAGCGCAAGGGCGCCGCCGGGGCGCAGGGCTTTCTGGTAGTGTTCCGCAATGGCACAGTAAAATACCAGCCCGTCCTCCCCGGCTTCCAGCGCCATGGCCGGTTCCCGGGCCACCTCGGGCTGCAGCTGACCCATCTCGGCGGCGGTCAGATAGGGCGGGTTGGACACGATCAGATCCAGCTGCCCCTCCGGCAGGGTCTGCCAGTAGGTGAACAGATCCCCCTGCACCGGCGTGATGGTCAGCTCCGGGGACAACTTGGCATTTCGTGCAAGATAGCAAAAAGCCTCCGGGCTTTTTTCCAGACTTGTGACCTGCGCCTCCGGGCAGAACCGTTTGACGCCCAGTCCCAGACAGCCCGTGCCTGCGCACAGGTCAAGTACGCTGGGCTGCGGCACCCCGGTCAGCATTCCGGCGGCAGCTTCCGCCACCACCTCGGTATCTGCCCGGGGGCAGAGGACGCCGGGGCCCACCGCCAGCTCAAAGTCCAGAAACGGCCATGTCCCGCACAGGTATTGCAGCGGCTCCCGGTCTGCACGGCGGGCCGTCAGCTGTTCCAGCTGCTCTGCCTGCTGGGCTGTCAGCGGAGCTTCAGCAAGGCGGACATCGCCGCCCACCGCCAGCCGGAACAGCTCGGCGGCGTCAAAATCAGCATCCGGGCAGCCTGCGGCGGCAAGGCGGGCTTTCACCTCCCGCAGGGCCGCGCGGGGCTGCATCCCTGCCGTTACCATTGGCCGTCCTCCGGGTTTTCGGGCAGCACGGGCGTCACCGCCGCAATGGCCACCTCGATCATGCTGTCGTCCGGCTCAAACACCGTGAGATGCTGCACCCAGATGCCGGGCTGGCGGATGATGCGGGTGGCCAGATTATCGGACCGGCCGCACCACTTGAGCAGCTCGTAGCTGATGCCCATGACCACGGGCAGAAGCAGCAGTTTGAACACCACCCGCAGTCCGGTGCTGGACCAGGGCAGAACGCTGTACAGAAACACGCTGACGATGACCACCAGGATCAGGAAGCTGGTGCCGCAGCGGGGGTGGAACCGGGTGTACTTGCGCACATTCTCCACAGTCAGCTCATCCCCTGCCTCATAACAGGCAATGGTCTTATGCTCCGCGCCGTGGTACTCAAACACCCGGTGGATTTCCTTCATCTTGGAAATGGCGACCATGTAGGTCAGGAAGATGCCCACCTTCAGCACCGCTTCCAGCACCACCTTGCCCCACCGGCCCAGCGGGATCAGGTGGTTCAGCCCGCCCACCAGAACGGTGGGCAGCACCGTGAACAGCAGAATGGCAAACAGTCCGCCAATGACTGCCGCTGCGGCCAGCAGAACGTCCTCAGCCTTTTTGCCCAGATGGTCACCCACCCATTTTTCAAAGGCAGATTCTTCTTCGGCGGGATCGTAGTCATCGCCCATGCTCACCTGAGCCGAATACATCATGTACCGGTAGCCCATGATGAGGCTTTCGATCATGGAAATGGCACCCCGCACCAGCGGGATCTTTGCCCACACGCCATGGGTGGGGGTAGGCTCGATCTTTGTTTCAATGGTGCCGTCGGGCTTGCGCACCGCGCAGCAGATGTTCTTGGGGCCCCGCATCATGATGCCTTCCATCAGTGCCTGCCCGCCCACACTGGTCTTGAAGCGTTCCTTGTTTGGCTGATTCATTGGTTCTCCTACGGCCCTCTCAGTCTCGCTGCCGCTCGCCAGCTCCCCCAAAGGGGGAGGTGGCATTGCGTCTGCAATGACGGAGAGGGCTTTTCTATTACAAAATTGCTTTTATCTTACCAGACAAATATGGACAATCTCTTATCTCCGGTAAATGGGCAGGCCCAGCGTGACCACAGTGCCCCGGCCCAGGGTGCTTTTGATGTCCATAGTGCCGTCCAGCGCCGTCATGATGGAATCCACCAGCGCCAGACCGATGCCGCTGCCCCGCACCGAGTTGCTGCCCTTGTAGAACTTTGTCTTGACATTTTCCAGATCCTCGGGCGGGATGCCGCGGCCCTGATCGATGATCTCAATAAAGGCCTTGTATTCCCCCTGCCAGATCTTGACCGTGATGCGTCCGCCGGGAGCTGAATATTTGATGGCGTTGTCCAGAATGTTGATGAACACCTGCCGCAGACGGTCCGGGTCGGCATAGACCTGGATCATCTCCTCAGGTTCCGAGTAGGACAGCAGCAGGCCCTCCCGCCGGATGCGCGCCTCACAGAACAGCACCGCATCCGTCAGCTCGGCCACCAGGTCCAGCGGGCGGCATTCCATCCGCAGGCGGCCGTTCTGCAGGCGGCTGAAGTCCAGCAGTTCTTCCACCATGTTGTACAGGCGGGCGGTCTCGTTGTTGATGATCTCCAGCCCCTTGCGGTAGTTTTCGTCCGTGGGGTCATCCAGCGTGCGCAGGGTCTCCACCCAGCCCCGGATGGAGGTAAGCGGCGTGCGCAGCTCATGGGAAACGGAACTGATGAATTCATTCTTCATCTTTTCGGTTTCTTCCAGTCCCTCGGCCATCCGGTTGATGGTGCCGCGCAGACGGTCCACCTCGTCCCGCTCGTCGCCGGTCACGGGCAGGCGGACATCCAGTTCGCCCTGCGCAATGCTGGCGGCGGTGCGCTCCACCTGCCCCAGCGGCACCACGATGCCCCGCACAAAGTACAGGCCCGATGCCACCGTAAAGCCAAGGATGGCCACCACCACCACAATGCTGATGATGAACGCGCTTTTCAGCTGTTCCTGCACCAGGGTCAGGCTGGTGACCAGACGCATGGCCGCCACATCCTCGGCCGCGTAGGGCACAAGGCTGCACACGGCCATTACTGTCTCGCCGCTGGCGGTGCGGTAGATGGCCACACCCATTCCATCCAGCGCATCCTGCGCCTTGTCAAAGTCGTCCTGCACCACGATGCCGTCGGCACCGGTGCCGCTGGAGGACGCGATCACGCCTCCGTAGCTGTCCAGCAGCATGAACTCGTATTTGTCTTTATCAGAGAACTGCTCCACCATCCGGCGCAGCGCCACACTGCGGCTGGATGCCGCCTTCTGGGCGGTATCCGCCGTGTACATCTTCAGCTGGCCGCTGATGGAGGAAAAGCGCCGCACCATGGTCTGCTGTACGCTGTTGTAATAGCTGCGGGTGAAGCTGTATACGAACATTCCCTCCACCAGCAGCACCAGCAGCACCGTGAGCAGCAAATTGCCCCGGAGCCACTTTCTTGTAATTCCACTGCGCACCGGCTTATTCCTCCCAGCGGTAGCCGTAGCCCCACACTGTCATGATG
>CAVDVT010000161.1:0-4450 GCA_963612415.1 bacterium
GTGTTGGCACGCGCGTTCAGATCATCCATGGTGTACCTCCGTTGGTTCTACCGCCAGCAGCAGGGCCGTGATGTTGTCGGAGCCGCCGTTCTCATTGGCGGCTGCCACCAGCTGATCGGGCAGATCATAGAACGCACCCTGCGCAAGGATCTGCTCCATCTGCGCCGCAGGGACCATGTTGGTCAGTCCATCGGAGCAGAGCAGCAGCAGATCTTTTGCACAAAGACTGACATGGGTGCATTCCGGCTCCAGCCGGTAGTCCACGCCCAGTGCCTTGGTGATGATGTTCTTCTGGGGGTGATGTTCTGCTTCCTCCACCGTAATGGTGCCGCAGTCCACCAGCTCCTGCACATAGGAATGATCGTGAGTGAGCTGGGTCAGCCTGCCGCCCCGGAACAGGTATGCGCGGGAGTCGCCCGCATGGCAGAGGGTCGCCTCGCCGCCGCGCACCAGTGCGCAGACGGCGGTGGTGCCCATACCGGCCAGCGCTTCCTCATGCGCCGCCTTGTTGAAGACATAGCGGTTGGCGTTGATCAGCGCCTTTTTGAGGAACGGCTCCTCCTGCCCGGCCAGACACTGTGCATACTGCTCCTGAAAAAAGTTCTCGATGACGTTGCAGGCCCCCTGTGAAGCCTCGCGGCCGCCTTTTGCGCCGCCCATGCCATCGCACACCAGGGCCCACACGGCCCCGCCGGGCAGTTCTCCGGCACGGTAGTCATCCTGATTTTCCTGACGGACGCGGCCTACATCCGTTTTTCCTGCTAGTTTCATAGGCTTCTCCTCTTGCGATTTACACCTTGCCATTCATTTCGTCCCGGCGCAGCTGCCCGCAGGCGGCGCTGATCTCGCTGCCCAGACGGCGGCGGACCGTTGCGTTGACGCCAAGGCTTTCCAACTTCTGTTGGAAGCGGCGCACATTGGCGGCATCGGTGGCGGAATACGGGCTTCCGTCCACCGGGTTGATGGGAATGAGGTTCACATGGGCCCCCATACCCCGGATCAGATCTGCCAGCTGCTTTGCACAGGCGTCGGAATCGTTGACGCCGCGCACCATTGAATATTCAAAACTGACCCGGCGGCCGGTGGTCTCCTGATAGCGGCGCACCGCCGGGAGCAGCTGCTCCACAGGGAACGCATCGTTCACCGGCATCATGCTGCTGCGGATGGCGTTGTTGGGCGCGTGCAGCGAGATGGAAAGGGTCAGCTGAAGCTTTTTCTCGGCCAGCCGTTCAATGCCCGGCACAAGGCCGCAGGTGGAAAGGCTGATGTTGCGCATGCCGATGTTGACGCCCTCCGGCGAAGTGATATTTTCCAGAAAACGCATCACTTCGTCAAAATTGTCCAGCGGCTCACCAATGCCCATGAGGACGATGTGGGAGATCCGCTCCCCGATGTCCTTCTGGGCCGTGTAGATCTCAGAGCAGATCTCGCCTGCTTCCAGGTTGCGCACCCGGCCCGCCTGAGTGGAAGCGCAGAAGCGGCAGCCCATCCGGCAGCCCACCTGAGTGGACACGCAGACCGTGTTGCCGTAGTGGTAGCGCATGACAACGGTCTCGATGCAGTTGCCGTCGGCCATCCGCAGCAGGTATTTCACCGTGCCGTCCTTGGCTTCCTGACGGCGCTCGATCTTGGGCGCAGCAATGTAGAACTGTTCCTCCAGCTTTGCCAGCAGGGTCTTGGGCTGGTCGGTCATGGCGGAAAACTCCGTGACCAGCTTCTGGTGGACCCAGTGGAAGATCTGCTTTGCCCGGAAGCCCGGCTGACCCATGGCTTTCAGCGCATCGGTCAGCTCGGCCAGCGTCAGGGAGGAAATACAGCGTTTTTGTTCCATGGTACTCTCCTATGAATCAATACGAACCGGACGGCAGGTTCATTGCATTTTCTGCATGGCGCAGAGGAAAAAACCGTCCATGCCGGTGCGGGTGGGCACCGAAAGCGCCCCATGCTCCCCCACCGTCATCCCGGCGGGGAACGCCACACCCGGCGTCACGACCCGGAACTCCGGGTGGCGGGCAAGGAACGCCGCCACCTGCCGCTCATTCTCGGCAGGGTCGATGGTACAGGTGGAATAGACCAGCCGCCCGCCCTGTTTCAGCAGGGCTGCCGCTGTGTCCAGAATGGCCGACTGGGTGGCCAATAATTCATCGTGACGGGTTTTGTCCAGCGTTTTGTACCGGATATCCGGCTTTTTGGCCAGAATGCCCAGCCCGCTGCAGGGGGCATCTACAAGGATGCGGTCTGCCTGCGGCAGCGCAGGATTGGGTCGTGTGGCATCGCTGCACAGGGCTTTGACGTTTGCAAAGCCCATCCGCTCTACCGCAGCCTGGATCAGCCGGACGCGGTGTTCCGCCACATCGCAGCTGTACAGTGTGCCGGTGCCCTGCATCTCCTCGGCCAGCAGCAGCGTTTTGCCGCCGGGGGCCGCACAGAGGTCAAGGACCGTCTCACCGGGCTTTGCCTCCACACAAAGGGCTGCCAGCTGGCTGGCCTGCCCCTCCACATGGAAATACCCCTCTTTGAAAAGCGGGTGTTCCGCCGGGCTGCCCTCAAACTTTGCCAGCACACTGCCGGGCACAAGACCCGGTCCTGCACTTTTTGCACCGCTTTCCAGCAGCTTTTTGCAGAGCGTTTCCGCATCTGCCTTGAGGGGATTGGCCCGCAGGCTGGTGCAGCCGCCGTCGGCGGTGTGGGTCAGGATGCCCAGCGCCTCGTCGGGGTAGTGGGTGCGGAGAAACTCCGCCACATCCCGCCCGGCTGAGCCCAGCACCATGAGCCGCTGGGTCTCATCCTGAAATTCCGCGCTCTCCAGATCGTAGCTGCAGGCCTTGCGCAGAACGGCATTGACCAGCCCGGAAGCGCTGGCCTTTTTGAAGGTGCGGGTCAGCTTGACGGCTTCGTTCACCGCTGCCGACACCGGCACCTGCATATAGCGGGCCTGTGCCAGCGCTGCCCGCAGGATCTCGCGCACCTGCGGGTCCAGCTTTGCCAGCCCCTTGGGCAGAAACTGGGACAGGATGAAATCCAGCGTTCCTTGATGTTCCAGCACCGTGTAGAAGATGGCACCGGCAAAGGCCTTGTCGCGGCCTTCCAGCTTCTGGCAGCGCAGCTCGGCGTCCAGCACCAGATTGGAAAAGCCGTCCTGTTCCTGCCGCACCAGCGCGGCCACGGCGGCCGCTCTCGGATTGGGCCCGCTCACAGGGTATCCCCCGCTTTGAGCCGCAGACCCGCGGCAAAGGAGGTGCCATCCATAGGCTTTTTACCCTCCGGCACCACGTGCAGCAGCTGAACAGCGCCTTCTGCGCAGGCCACCGTCAGGGGCTTTGTGGCCAGTACCGTGCCGGGAGCCTCCCCGTTGGATGCAGCCACGCGGCACTCCGTCACCTTGACCTTTTTGCCGCCGGAAGTCATGAACCATGCCATGGGCCAGGGGTTCATGCCCCGCACCCAGTTGTGGATATGCTCTGCGGTGTCGGTCAACCGGAACTCTGCCAGCTCTTTGTCCAGCATGGGGGCCAGAGTAGCCTTTTCATGCTCCTGCGGCTGAGGCTTCAGAGTCCCTGCCTCCAGGGCGGGAATGGTCTCGCACAGCACACGGGCACCCACGGCTGTCACCCGGTCAAACAGTTCTCCGCTGGTCTCCTCGGGGTCAATGGGCATCTTCTCGCACACCAGCACATCGCCGGTATCCAGGCCCTCGTCCATCTGCATGATGGAAACACCCGTCTCGGCATCACCGTTCAGCACAGCCCACTGCACCGGGGCGCTGCCGCGGTACTTGGGCAGCAGCGAGACGTGCAGGTTGATGCAGCCATATTTCGGTGCTTCCAGCACAGACTTGGGCAGGATGCAGCCGTAGGCCACCACCACGATCAGATCGGGGGCCAGTGCCTGAATGTTGGCGTCCTCGCCGCCGTCTCGCAGGGTGCGGGGCTGGAACACCGGTGTGCCGTGTTCCAGTGCCACTTCCTTGACCGGAGGTGCCGTCAGCACCTGCTTGCGGCCCACCGGTTTGTCCCGCCGGGTGTACACGCCGCAGATCTCATGCCCGGCCGCATACAGGGCCTTCAGGCACTCTGCCGCAATGTCCGGCGTTCCCATGAACAGAATGCGCATCAGTTGTTTCCTTTCGCTTTGCGGGCAGCCGCACGGCCTTCGTCGGTGTCCTCATAGAAGTATTCGCTGGACTCCATGATGGTGATGCCGTCCAGATGATCGTTCTCGTGCTGGATGCAGCGGGCCAGCAGATCCTCGGCTTCCAGCTCAAACCAGTTGCCGTGACGGTCCTGCGCCCGCACCTTCACCGCCACCGGGCGGGTCACAGCGCCGTTGTGGCCGGGGAAGGACAGGCAGCCCTCGTAGGCAGTTTCTTCTTCCTCTGAAACAGCCAGGATCTCCGGGTTCACAAAGTCGATGAACTTGTACTCATAATCGGCCGGGATCTCCTCCGGAG
>CAVDVT010000162.1:0-4445 GCA_963612415.1 bacterium
CCCCTGCACCCCAGTCTGAGCAGCTGCCGGCACCCGCAGCCAACGGGCGCTGTGTGCTGATCTCGGGCGGTGACAGGGGCATCGGTGCCGCAGCGGCCCGGGCTTTCTGGCAGGCAGGTTACCGGGTGGCGGTGCTTTACCACACCCACGCCGAAGCAGCCGCAGCGCTGGAAAAAGAGCTGCCGGGTCTGCTGGCCATCCAGTGCGATGTGGCCTCCCGTGCCAGCTGTGAGGTGGCGTTCCACGCTGCCGAGCAGGCGCTGGGTCATCTGGATGTTCTGGTGAGCAATGCGGGCATTGCCCAGCAGAAGCTGTTCACCGATATCACCCCGGAGGAATGGCAGCACATGCTGGACGTGAACCTGACCGGTGCGTTCCACCTGTGCCAGCTGGCCCTGCCCGGCATGATCCGCCGCAAGGCGGGCCGTATCCTGACGGTGAGCAGCATGTGGGGCCAGACCGGCGGCAGCTGCGAGGTGCATTACTCGGCTGCCAAGGCGGGTCTGATCGGCCTGACCAAGGCCCTTGCCAAAGAGGAAGGCCCCAGCGGCATCACCGTGAACTGTGTGGCCCCGGGTGTCATCGACACCGATATGATGGCCGCATTTACGGCAGAAGACAAGGCAGCGCTGGCCGAGGAGACCCCTGTGGGCCGCCTGGGCAGTGCTGATGAGGTGGCAAAGCTGCTGGTCTTTCTGGCCGGGGAAGATGCCGGGTACATTACCGGACAGGTGTTCGGGGTGAACGGCGGTCTGGTGATTTGAATCACCCTGCGGCGGGCAAAACTATGAGACGATATCACTTTCGGCGCAGCCAGCGCCGGGGTGAAAAGGAGAGAGCGAAATGGGCATGACTTTGAAGGAACTGCTGACGAAGGGCGAAGGCACCCTGACTGCACAGGAGGCCAAGACGCTGGCCGCACAGTGCCGGATGGATGTGGAAACGCTTTACACTCTTCTGGAGGAGCGCGGCATCAAGATCCTGGAAGATGAAGCGGACGTGGACACCAGCCTGGATGTGGAAGGCATCATGGCAGAGGTGGAAAGCGCCGAGGCCAACAGCGACGAGCTGGGCCTGAGCGATGAGACCGAGGAAGATCAGGCGGAGGAGAACCCTGCGGACCTGAAGGCGGCCATGGATGAGCTGCTGGACGACCCCGTGAAGAACTACCTCAAGCAGATCGGCCAGATCCCGCTGCTGAGCGCCGAACAGGAAGTGGAACTGAGCAAGCGGATCCATGCCGGTGCCGAGGCTGCCCACATCCTTCAGGCAGACCGCCAGAAGTATGGTGCGCCCGAGTACATCAAGAAAAACAGCGCCCGCTTCTCGTTTGAGGAAGACGAGAACAGCCGGAGCTACAACGAGGATCTGGACGAGGAAGAAAACACTAAGTCCAGCGAGGACGACGAGGAAAAGGCTGCGGAAGAAGAAGCCATGGAGGCTGTGGAGAACGGCCCCCTGACCGAGGAGCGGCGTCAGGAGCTGCTGAAGATCCGCCGCGACGGCCTGAACGCCCGCCGCAACCTGAGCGAAGCCAACCTGCGTCTGGTGGTGTCCATTGCCAAAAAGCACGTGGGCCACAATCTGGCATTCCTGGACCTGATCCAGGAGGGCAACATCGGCCTGATCAAGGCTGCTGAGAAGTTTGACTGCGACCGCGGCTTCCGCTTCTCCACCTATGCCACCTGGTGGATCCGTCAGGCCATCACCCGCGCCATTGCCGACCAGGCCCGTACCATCCGCATCCCTGTCCACATGGTGGAGACCATCAACCGGATGCGTCAGGCCACCAACCAGCTGGTTTACCAGAACGGCCACGAGCCCACCCCGGAAGAACTGGCAAAGGCCATGGACATGAGCGTGGAGCGTGTGCGCGAGATCCAGCGGATGGCACAGGAACCCGCCAGCCTGGAAAGCCCCGTGGGTGAGGAAGAAGATTCCTCTCTGGGCGATTTCGTGGCCGACGAGAACGCCGAAGCCCCCGGCAAGGCCGCTGACCGCGCCATGGTGGCCCAGCAGATCAATCAGGCCCTCAAGAGCCTGACCCCCCGTGAGGAAAAGGTCATCCGCCTGCGCTTTGGTCTGGATGATGGCCGTCCCCGCACGCTGGAGGAAGTGGGCCGCGATTTCGGTGTCACCCGTGAGCGTGTGCGCCAGATCGAAGCCAAGGCCATCCGCAAGCTGCACAGCCGCAAGTGCCTGGCCCTGCTGAATGGTCTGATCGAATAAGAACAACCCTCTCAGTCACGCTGACGCGTGCCAGCTCCCCCGAGGGGGGAGCCAACGCATATTCTTGGGAAAGTTGATGTTTATTTCCGCCTTTCCAAGAGTCGCGGTTGCCTCTCCCTTTGGGAGAGGTGGCAATGCGAAGCATTGACGGAGAGGGTTTTTTATAAAAACACAGAATTTTTTGCAAAAACCCCTTGCCAAACAGCGCTTCTTATGGTAAACTAATTGAGCTGTGATCGTGCTGCTATAGCTCAGTTGGTAGAGCGCATCCTTGGTAAGGATGAGGTCTCCAGTTCGAATCTGGATAGCAGCTCCAGCGCAAACACCTCGGGACTGATTGGTTCCGGGGTGTTTTTCTGTTTATGCTGCTCCCACAAAACAACAGAGCCGCAGGCCCTTTTGGGGTCTGCGGCTCTGTCGTTATGGGAAAGAGGTAAAAGTTGTTGAAATGTCAGATGGGATCAGAAATCCACGTCGGTGTCATAGTAGCAGCACTTGAGCAGCTTCTCCATCTCCTCCTGGCTGGGCTGGCGGGGATTGGAGCCGGTGCAGGCATCGGCAATGGCGTTCTTGGCGATCTCGGGCAGGCGCTCCAGGAACACTTCCTCGGGAACAAAGCCCTGCTCGGTGGGGTAGGAGTCCGGGCCATAGTTCTTGATGCAGTGGGGGATGTTCAGCGCATCGTTCATGCCGCGCAGATACTCGATGAGCAGCTTGACCTTTTCGTCGTCGTTGGCGCCGCCCAGCTTCATCTCGTCGGCGATCACGCCATAGCGCTTCTTGGCCTCAGGATCCTTGGCGTTGAAAGCGATGACCTTGGGAAGGTACATGGCGTTGGCAGCACCGTGGATGATGTGTGCGCCGTAGTCGGCAAAGGCAGCACCGGTCTTGTGTGCCATGGAGTGAACGATGCCCAGCAGAGCGTTGGAGAATGCCATGCCGGCCAGGCACTGTGCATTGTGCATGGAGTCGCGCTTGGACATATCGCCGTTGTAGCTGTCCACCAGGTCGCCCTGGATCATCCGGATGGCAAAGATGGCCAGCGGATCGGTGTAGTCGCAGTGTGCGGTGGAAACATAAGCCTCGATGGCGTGGGTCATAGCGTCCATACCGGTGTGAGCCACCAGCTTCTTGGGCATGGTCTCAGCCAGATCCGGGTCCACGATGGCAACATCAGGGGTGATCTCAAAGTCCGCGATGGGATATTTGATGCCCTTCTGGTAATCGGTGATGATGGAGAAGGCGGTCACTTCAGTAGCAGTGCCGGAAGTGGAGGAAATGGCGCAGAAATGAGCCTTGCGGCGCAGCGGCGGGATGCCGAACACCTTGCACATCTCCTCAAAGGTGATGTCGGGATACTCGTACTTGATCCACATGGCCTTGGCAGCATCAATGGGGGAGCCGCCGCCCATGGCAATGATCCAGTCCGGCTCAAACTTCAGCATGGCCTCGGCGCCGCGCATCACGGTCTCGACCGAGGGATCGGGCTCGATGCCCTCAAACAGCTCCACTTCCATGCCGGCTTCCTTCAGGTAGCCAACAGCACGGTCCAGGAAACCAAACCGCTTCATGGAGCCGCCGCCCACGCAGACGATGGCCTTTTTGCCGGTAAAGGTCTTCAGGGCTTCCAGAGCGCCCTTGCCGTGGTACAGATCACGGGGAAGTGTAAAACGTGCCATAGGGATTACCTCCGTTTCAGACATTCATTTTTGTATCATTGACACAAAAATAACCAATACTCTTGCACTAAGTTTACCGCAAACTGGTCAAAAGTTCAATTGATGGAATGGGAGAAAAAAACGGCCCGTTTTGGGCATATTGCCGGAACAAGAAAGTTCCTTTGCCGCAGAATGCAAAAAGAAAAGCCACCTGAAGCTCTAAGACTTCAAGTGGCTTTTGCAATGGAGCTGCTATCCAGATTCGAACTGGAGACCTCATCCTTACCAAGGATGCGCTCTACCAACTGAGCTATAGCAGCAAATGGCGACCCGGATCGGGCTCGAACCGACGACCCCCAGCGTGACAGGCTGGTGCTCTAACCAACTGAGCTACCGGGCCATGATCGCTCAAGTTCGTGCGGCTGCTCACCGCCGGAACGTACATTATTATACCGGAAAATGGGGAACTTGTCAAGCACAAATTCCAAGAAACTTGCAGAAAATTGTAGGTTTGTCAATGATGTGTTACACAGCGGAAGCAGAAGGCTGATTTCTGTA
>CAVDVT010000163.1:0-808 GCA_963612415.1 bacterium
CGCCATGGCGGTAGCCCCGCAGACCGCATTGGTCGATGAGTGCTGACGCATACGCACCCACAGGGCGTTTGAAGGTGCTGCCTGCACTGGGTTTGTCCAGCGGCTGCTTGTCGATGCGCTTCTGCATCAGTTCTTCCATCCGGGCTTTGATAGCAGCAGGATCACCGGGCTGCAAGCGGAATGCAGCACGAAGGATAACGCCGCCATTCTCCTCAAAAACACTGTGCCGGTAGGAAAGATCGAGTGCAGAAGCATCTTCCGTCACGACCCTGCCATCCTCTGTGAGGTAAGTTACAGACGTAAGAACATCCTTCATCTCGCCGCCGTAGGCTCCGGCGTTCATATAAACTGCACCGCCCACCGTGCCGGGGATGCCATAGGCAAACTCCAGGCCGGTGTACCCCTGCTTCAGGGCCTCACTGCACAGGGACGAAAGCTTCATTCCGGCATAGGCGCAGAACTCTCCGGTATCAGATCCCTGAACGGTTTCTTCGCCAGCAGACACATCAATGACTGCTCCCCGGTAGCCTGCATCCTCAAACAGGATGTTGCTGCCGTTGCCCAGCAGATAATATTTCACACTGCATTCTTTGCACAGTGCGATGGCGCGGCAGAGCTGCTCTGCATTTTTGGGCAGGATGAACACATCCGCCGGGCCGCCGATTCGAAACGTGCTGTGGGCCGACAAAGGCTCATTTTCCTTGAAAGAAATGCCCGCAGAATGCAGCTGTTGTTTCAATTGTTCCATAAAAGCGTAGATCCTCTTTTCGTAAGAGTTTTATTCAATGGTGCCTTCCAGACCCAGACG
>CAVDVT010000163.1:818-4430 GCA_963612415.1 bacterium
CGGATGAGCAGCTCCTTGGCCGCATTGTAGCCCATCTTCTTCTGGCGGTTGTTGATGGCCGCTGTTTCCAGCACAACGGCCAGGTTGCGTCCCGGCGAGACCGGGATGCTGGTACTGGGAATATTTACGCCCAAAATCTCATAGTATTCGCTTTCCAGGCCGGTGCGCTGATAATTTTTTGTGGGGTCCCATGCTTCCAGCTGGACCACCAGATCCAGGCTTTCGCTCACCTTAACGGCGCCCACGCCAAACACGCGGGCCACATTGACGATGCCAATGCCGCGCAGCTCAATGAAATGGCGGATATTTTCCGGCGCTGTGCCCATGATCTGGCGGTTGGATACCTTGCGCAGTTCCACAGCGTCGTCTGCCACCAGACGGTGGCCGCGTTTGACCAGCTCAATGGCCAGCTCGCTTTTGCCAATGCCGCTGTCGCCCAGGATCAGGATGCCTTCGCCGTACACTTCCACCAGAACACCGTGACGGGTGATACGGGGAGCCAGTTCCAGGTTCAGCACGCTGATCAGACTGCCCATCAGGGTGCAGGTCATCTCGTTGGAACGCAGCAGCGCCACACCGTGTTTCTGGGCAAGTTCCAGCATCTCCGGAAAAGGCTGCAGTTCCTCGCTGCGGCAGACGATGACAGCCGGGGGCTGCTGCCGGAACAGCTGATCCAGCCGCTCATACCGCTTTTCGGCTGAAAGGCCGGACAGAAAATTCATCTCTGCAAGGCCCATGATCTGCAAACGCAGCTTATCAAAATAATCGTAATATCCGGCCAGGAACAGGCCCGGACGGTTGACTTCCGCGATCTCAACACAGATATCATCCAGCGCTTTGGGGGTGTAGACCACTTCCATGCTGACCTTTTCCGTCAGCTTTTTCAGCGAAACATTGAAATTCGCCATTGTTCTTCCTCCTGCACAAACATTTCTGCTCTGCGCCGGGCACAGAGCCTGCCTTTATCCTCCCTTTATTATAAACGAGATGGTTTCGGATTACAATGTTTCTTTCCTGAAAATCTTTCCGTGGGAAAGCTTTGCATGGTTGCATCCGGGCGGTTTTCCTTTTATAATGGGATCGATGCACAATATTTGCAGAAAACCGCCTCACTTTACATGAGTTTTACATTCTCCCGATTTCCGATTTTACATTCAGGCCCTATACTCAGAAATAGGAGTATTCCACGTCAAGCAAATGTGCTTTCAGTAAAAGTGAGGAACAACAAATGACAATTTTCAATGTCTTTTCCCTTCTCGGAGGTCTGGCTTTGTTCTTGTTCGGTATGGACATCATGGGCAAAGCACTGGAAAAACAGGCCGGTGGTCAGCTGCAGAAGATCCTGAGCAAGCTGACCGACAACCCCCTCAAAGGTTTCTTCCTGGGTCTGTGCGTCACCGCTGTGATCCAGAGTTCCAGCGCTACCACCGTTATGGTGGTCGGCTTTGTCAACAGCGGCATCATGGAGCTGCATCAGGCCATTGGTGTGATCATGGGCAGCAACGTTGGTACCACGGTCACCAGCTGGATCCTGAGCCTTTCGGGCCTGCAGGGTGACAGCTTCCTGATCAAGCTGCTCAAGCCCACCTCCTTCAGCCCGGTGCTGGCCTTCATTGGTATTCTGCTCTACATGGGCAAAAACGAAAAGCGGAAGGGTATTGGCACCATCCTCATCGGTTTTGCTGTCCTGATGACCGGTATGACCACCATGTCCAACGCGGTTCTGCCCTTGCAGAATGAGGCGTGGTTCACCAGCCTGTTCACCCGCTTCTCCAACCCCATTCTGGGTGTTCTGGTGGGCGCTGTGGTCACTGCAGTGATCCAGAGTTCCAGTGCCAGCGTGGGTATCCTGCAGGCACTGAGCGCCACCGGTGTCATCACCTATGGCAGTGCCATTCCCATCATCATGGGCCAGAACATTGGTACCTGCGTTACCGCACTGATCTCCTCGGTGGGTGCAAACAAGAATGCCCGCCGTGCCGCTATGGTGCATCTGTACTTCAACATCATCGGCGTGGCCCTGTTCCTGACCGGATTCTACGGTCTGAACGCCGTACTGGACTTTGCCTTTGTCAACGACACAGTCACTGCCTGGGGCATTGCCGTGATCCACTCCATCTTCAACCTGTCGGCCACTGCAGTTCTGCTGCCTTTTGCCAACGGTCTGGAGAAGCTGGCCATCCTGACTATTCCCGATGACGCAGAAAAAGAAAGCTTTGCGTTGCTGGATGAGCGCCTGCTGAACACCCCTGCCGTGGCTGTGGAGCGTGCCCGTGCCGCAACTGCCGATATGGCCGAGCTGGCCCGTGTGGGCGTGGTGCAGGCCATGAGCCTGACCCACAAGTGGGATGACGCACTGGCTCAGAAGGTCCGTGAGGAAGAAGAAAAGGTGGACAAATACGAGGATGCTCTGGGCACTTACCTTGTCAAACTGTCCAGCCGTGAGCTGAACCACGCCGACAGCCAGAGCGTAAATACCCTGCTCCACACCATCAGTGATTTTGAACGCATCAGCGATCACTCCGTCAACCTGCTGAAATCCGCCGAGGAGATCCACACCAAGGAAATTGAATTTTCCAAGGACGCTCATGAAGAACTGCAGGTGCTGGAAGGTGCTGTGCAGGATGTTCTGAGCCGCACCACCGATGCCTTCCGCAAGGGCGACCTGCATCTGGCCGGAAAAGTGGAGCCTATGGAAACTGTTGTGGACGAACTGGTACGTGCCATCAAGGCACGCCATGTGGCCCGCCTGCAGGCCGGCAGCTGTTCCATTGAGTATGGCTTTGTTCTGGAAGATCTGCTGACCAACTATGAGCGCGTCTGCGACCACTGCAGCAATGTGGCTGTTGCCCAGATCGAGGTGGCACAGGACAGCTTTGACACCCACGCATATCTGAACGACCTGCGCTATGGCAATGAGACCAAGGAGAGCGAGGAATTCCGCCGCCGCCTGGATCGTTACCGCGAACGTTATCTCTTTCCTGACAGCGACGCTGCCCCGGCAGACGCAAAGGAGGAACCCAACACATGATCTATATTGTAGAAGACGACGCTGCCATCCGTGAACTGGAACAGTATGCACTGCAGTCCAGTGGATATGAGGTCAAGAGCTTTGAAAGCTCAGAACCGTTCTGGCTGGCCATGCGGGCAGCGGAACCCGAACTTGTGATTTTGGATGTGATGCTGCCCGGCGAAGACGGCTTCTCTATCCTGAAAAAACTCCGCAACACGCCTGCCCTTCGGCGGCTCCCCATCATCATGGTCACGGCCAAGTCCAGCGAGCTGGATACAGTGCGCGGACTGGACTGCGGCGCGGATGATTATATTACAAAGCCGTTCGGCATCATGGAATTTCTGAGCCGGGTGCGGGCAGCGCTCCGCCGTTCTGCCCCTGAGGAAAAGCCCAACGTCTATGCGTTCCACGAGATTTTGCTGGACAATGCCCGCCACAGCGTGACCGTTGACGGTGCCCATGTGGACCTTACTTACAAGGAATACAGCCTGCTGCGCCTCCTGCTGGAAAATACCAATCTGGTCGTTACCCGCGAGACCATTCTGCAGGTGGTGTGGGGTACGGACATCTCCGTGGAGAGCCGCACCGTGGATATGCAC
>CAVDVT010000164.1:0-4427 GCA_963612415.1 bacterium
GCCTTCTGGCCCGTACGGAACTGGACGAGACCGGCCGGGGTGTCGTGCGCATCGAACCCCATACCGTGGGGGCGGAAAGCGGCAGCATCCGGTACACCCTGTTTGCCGCCGACGGCAGTCTTGCAGCCCGGCAGGAGGCAGCCCCGGCGGAAAATGTGACCCTGACCGTGGAGCAGCCCACCCTCTGGAACGGCAAGGCAGCGCCGGTTCTCTACCGGCTGAAGGCGGAGCTGCTGTGCGGGGACACCGTGATGGACACGGTGGAAAAGCACATCGGCTTCCGGCGTATCCGAATGGACGCAGAGCGGGGCTTTTTCCTCAACGATATTCCGCTCCGGCTGCGGGGCGTGGCAAAGCATCAGGATTCTGCCGGGTGCTTCAGTGCCGTGAGCAAAGCGCAGATCGAGCAGGACTTTGCGCTCATCGGGGAAGTGGGGGCCAACGCTCTGCGGCTGTCCCACTACCAGCACCCGCAGGAAACTTACGATCTGTGCGACCAGCAGGGCTACGTGGTCTGGGCGGAAGTGCCCATGCTCAAGATGACCCGGGAACCGGCCCTGCTGGAGAACATCCTGCAGCAGCTCACCGAGCTGATCTTGCAGAACCTGCATCACCCGTCCATCTGCTTCTGGGGCATCCAGAACGAGGTGGGCCTGTTCCGTGACAATGCCGAGGTGTACGAGGCACTGGCCCGGATGCGGGCACTGGTGAACCAGCTGGACCCGGGCCGCCTGGTCACGGCCGCCAACCCCCGCACGGTCAAGCTGAAAAGCGGCCTGAATCAGGGCACCGATATGGTCGGCTATAACATCTACTTTGGCTGGTATTACGGGCAGATGCAGGACTACGATGCGTTTCTGGACCGGTTCCATGCAGCCAACCCTGCCATGCCGCTGGGCATCAGTGAGTACGGTGTGGATGCCAACACGGCCCTGCACAGTGAGACCCCGGTGGTGCAGGACTACTCCGAAGAATATCAGGCCCTGTTCCACGAGACCGTTTACCCGATCTTTGAGAGCAAGCCCTACCTCTGGGGCAGCTTTGTCTGGAATATGTTCGATTTTTCCAGCGCTCTGCGGAAGGACGGCGGCCTGCGGAACCTGAACGGCAAGGGCCTTGTGACCTATGACCGCGCCATCCGGAAGGATGCCTTCTATTATTATAAGGCAAAATGGTCGGCGGAACCCTTTGTCCATCTGTGCGGCCGGCGGTTTGCAAAGCGCACGGCGGAGCAGATCGAGATCAAGGTGTATACCAACCAGAAACAGGCCGTTCTGTTTGTGAACGGTGCGGCCGTGCAGACGCAGGACAGCGACGGCAACGGGACCATCCGGTTTGCGCAGGTGCCTTTGCGGATGGGGGAAAACGAGATCCGGGTCACAGCCGGCAGCTGTACGGATCAGTGTGTGCTGGTGCGGCAGGAAACGGAAGAACCCTCGTACCGTCTGCCGGGCAGCGGTGCAGGCGGCGCGGTGAAAAACTGGTTCCTTGCAGCGGACTCCTTTGTGCGGGAGGGCTACTGCTCCCTGGAAGACAGTGCAAACGACCTGCTGGAGAATCCGGCCGCAGCGGCGGTGCTGAAAGAGTGCCTGCCCCAGCTTTACCGGGTGATGACGGAACAGGATGTTCTGCCCCTGAGCCTGACGCTGACCCGCATCCTGAGCCGGAGCGACCTGCAGCCGGAGGAACTGAAAGCTCTGAACGCAAAGCTCAACCAGATCCCGGCAAACGACTGAACAAAAAACGGAGAACGCCCACCGGGCGCTCTCCGTTTTTGCATTGGAAATGGTTTACCCCATCAGCCGGGACCAGATCATGCTGAAGGGCATGACCAGGATCAGTGCCGGCATCAGGTCCACCAGCGGCACCGACTTGATCTTGGACACCCGGAAACCGGCGGCCATGGTCAGGATGCCGCCGCAGGCCGAAAGATCTGCGAACATGGTGGGGGTCAGTACCCCGGCCAGCAGCTTGCCTGCGCCGAACACGGTCAGCAGGATGACCACCTGCGGCAGCGGGATGGCGCAGACGGCCAGCCCCAGCGAGGAAGCAAAGATCATGGCCGTGAAACCGTCCAGCACCGCTTTGCTCATCAGCAGGGTGGGGTCGCCGGTAATGCCCTCGGTCAGGGTGCTGTACCAGCCAAAGCCGCTGCAGCAGAACAGCGCCACGGCGGTGATGTAGAACTCCATGTCGATGTCATCGCCGCCAAGGTGCAGGGTCTTGACCAGTTTGTGGAAAAACTTGCTGGTCCAATGCTCCAGATGCAGCAGGTGCCCGATGGTGAAGCCCACCAGAATGGCCAGCACCACCGCCGTCATACCCGAGGCCTTGATGATGGAATTGACCCCGATGGCAATGGAACAGAAGCCGAACAGGGCAGGCAGATGCTCTTTGAGGCCGTCGGGCAGCACTTTGCCCAGCCAGGTTCCCAGAAAGCCACCCAGCAGAACGGCACCGCAATTTGTAAAAACTCCAATTGGCATGATTCTTCCTCACAATTCGTCAAAATAAATTCCTCCCTATTGTAAAGGATTCTGGAAAATATTTCAACCCTGCGCGGAGAACGGTTTTGGAAACGGGGCAGGAGGGGGCGGAAAAGGGATTTTTCATTCCAGATAAGAATGGATAATGATTTGTTTTTGATATTTTACAAATAGATGGATCTGTGGTTCAATAGGGTCAGTCAAAAAGAACGAACCATCTCAGGATACTGAAAGGATGAGTGGATATGCGTAAATTTCCCTGTGTTTTCATGCGCGGCGGCACCTCCAAGGGCTGCATGTTCTTAGCCAGCGACCTGCCCGCCCGGGAGCAGTGGGACGACATTTTTGTGCAGGCCATGGGCAGCCCTGACCCCAAGCAGATCGATGGTCTGGGCGGATGCGTGTCCAGCAACAACAAGATCGTTGTGGTCAGCAAGAGCGAGCGCCCCGGCATCGATGTGGATTACATCGTGGGCCAGAGCATCGTGGGCCAGAGCAAGATCGACTACAAGAGCAACTGCGGCAATATGACGGCTGCTACCGCACCCTTTGCAGTGGAAATGGGCCTTGTGGAGCATCTGACCGAGCCCACCACCGTTGTCCACCTGTTCAACCTGAACACCAACAAGGCCATTGATGTGGAAGTGCCCGTGAAAGACGGCCAGTTCAACAACGAGGGCGATTGTGCCATTGCAGGCGTGGAGGGCACTGCAGGGGAACTGAAGGTCAACTTCCTGGACCCCGCCGGTGCCAAGACCGGCAAGCTGTTCCCCACCGGCAAGGCCAAGGAAGTGCTGGATCTGGGTGAGGAAGGCAGCATTGAAGCCACCATTCTGGATGTTTCCAACCCCATGGTCATCGTGCGGGCGTCGGATCTGGGCATTGCAGGCACGGAGCTGCCCGCCGAGGTGGACGCCAACAAGGCACTGGCAAAGAAACTGGAAGCCATCCGCGGAGCGGCCTGCGTGGAGATGGGCTTTGCAAAAGACCTGGCAGATGCCACGGCCAACAGCCCGGCGGTGCCCAAGGTGGGCTTTGTGGCAGCCCCTGTGGACTTTACCGACATCAGCGGCAAGCAGGTGAAGGCCGGCGAGATGGACATCTGCGCCCGCGTCATCAGCGTGTTCAAGTGCCACAAGGCCTGCCCGCTGACCAGCGCTTCCTCCATCAGTGTGGCCGCCTTTGTGCCCGGCACCATCGTCAGTGAGCTGGCAGCTGTCCAGCCCGGTCAGCAGACCGTAAGGGTGGGCCACCCCTCCGGCGTGATGACCATGTATCCCTATCTGGACGATGCTTCCAAACCCCTGAACGAGATCAGCGTCTCCGGCGTTGCCGTTCAGCGCACCGCCCGCCGCATCATGGACGGCACGCTCTATATCCGCAAGTAAGCTGATCTGCAATCCAGCTTTTCTTGAAAACTCTCCTCCAAATCAGCCCTGTGCATGCCAGCACAGGGCTGATTCTTTGTCTGCAAAGATTCAAAAACGGAATCGAATTTCATCAAAATCAAATATTTTACAGAATGTGTGTTCTGCGGTAAGATAAGGCCAGAAAGAAGATCCCCGCCGGGGATTTGAGAGAGAGTAACCTCAGATAGAAAGGACGTATCCACTATGTTGAAACTGTATGAAAACGGCATCTACCTTGTGAACGGCGAGACCATCTGCTCCTGCCCCGAGGAAGTGGCCCAGAAGTCCGGCCTCCACACCAGCAAGGAAGAAGCGGAAAAGGGCACCATGGCCTACGGCATCCTGAAGGCTCATAACAAGAGCGATAACATGGATCAGTTGCAGCTGAAGTTCGACAGCATGACCAGCCATGACATTACTTATGTGGGCATTATCCAGACCGCCCGCGCTTCCGGTATGAAGCAGTTCCCCCTGCCCTACGTGCTGACCAACTGCCACAACAGCCTGTGCGCCGTGGGCGGCACCATCAATG
>CAVDVT010000165.1:0-4395 GCA_963612415.1 bacterium
TCGAGGGCCTGCGGGGCGTGATGCGCGACCTCATCGCCGACGGCAACTCCATTGTGCTGGTGGATCACGACACTGAGATCCTGAAGGACGCCGACTGGCTCATTGAGATGGGCCCCGGCGCAGGCAAAAACGGCGGCACCATCCTGACGCAGGGCACGGTGGAGCAGGTCACGCAGAGCCCGGTCTCCCGCATCGGGTCCTTCCTCGCCGACCTCCACACCATGACCGCCCGCACCCGCACCCCGGCAGACCACCTGTTCGATCTGGGCACCATCTCCCTGCGCACCGGTGCCATCCACACCGTCAAGCCGCTGAAAGTCGCCCTGCCCAAGGGGCGGCTGACCGTTGTGACCGGTGTTTCCGGCTCCGGCAAGACCACGCTGGTGCTGGAAAGCCTGATCCCTGCGCTGGATGCTGCCGCCAAGGGCCAGCCTCTGCCCGCCCATGTGGAAAGCATCGATGCACCGGGCATCCAGCAGGTAAAGCTCATCGATGCAACGCCCATTGGCATCAATGTACGCTCCACGGTGGCCACCTACGCCAATGTCCACGATGAGCTGCGCAAGATCTACGCCCGCTGCCCTGCCGCAAAGGAAAAGGGCTACAAGGCAGGTGATTTTTCCTACAACACCGGCCGGCTGCGCTGCCCCGGCTGCGACGGCACCGGCACCATCAGTCTGGACATCCAGTTCCTACCGGATGTGGAAGTGACCTGTCCGGACTGCGGCGGCTCCCGCTACCAGAAGGACGCAGCGGCCATCTTCCGCACCCGGAAAGACGGCACCACCGCGGAGAGTCTGCCCCGCCTGATGGAAATGAGCGTAGACGAGGCCCTTGCCGCCTGTGCCGACCTGAAGCTGGTGGCAGGCCGTCTGCAGACCCTCTCTGACCTGGGCCTTGGCTACCTGACCCTGGGTGAAGCTACCCCCAGCCTTTCCGGCGGCGAGGCCCAGCGGCTGAAGCTTGCCAGCGAAATGGGCAAGGGGCAGGCTGACACGGTGTTCGTGTTTGACGAGCCCACCATCGGCCTGCACCCGCTGGATGTGCAGACCCTGCTGCAGGTGTTCCAGCGGCTGATCGACAGCGGCGCCACGGTGGTGGTCATTGAGCATGATCTGGACGTGATCCGGAACGCCGATTATCTCATCGACCTTGGCCCCGGCGGCGGCGAAGCAGGCGGACGCATCGTGGCCTGCGGCACCCCGGAGGAAGTTGCGGCGAACCCGGACAGCATTACGGGAAGATATATTCGATAACAAAAAAGAAACAACCCTCTCTGGCAAAGCCGCAGGCTTTGACTGAGAGGGCTTTTCATTCAAAAAAGAAAATCATTTCCCCAGCTGCCAGAATGCCACGGCACTGGCGGCGGCAACGTTCAAAGAATCCACCCCATGGGACATGGGGATCTTGACGGTGTAGTCGCAGGACGCAATGGTGGTGTGGGACAGGCCGTCGCCCTCGGTGCCCAGCACGATGGCAAGCTTCGGCTCCTTTGCAAGGGCCTCATCGTCGATGCTCACCGAGCGGTCACTCAGGGCCATGGCCGCCGTCCGGAAGCCCAGCGCATTCAGCTGGGCCAGACCCTTTTCGGGCCAGTCGGCCGGAGTGTTCCCGATCTGCGCCCAGGGCACCTGAAACACAGTGCCCATGCTCACCCGCACCGCCCGGCGGCAGAGCGGGTCGCAGCAGGAAGGGTTGATGAGGACGGCGTCCATGTTCAGCGCTGCTGCACTGCGGAAGATGGCGCCCACATTGGTGGAGTCCACAATGCCCTCCAGCACCGCCACCCGCCGGGCATTCCGGCAGACTTCTTCCACGGTGCGGGGAACGGGACGGCGGAAGGCACACAGCACACCCCGGGTCAGCTCAAAGCCGGTGAGCCCGGCCAGAAGCTCCCGGTCTGCCGTATAGACCGGTGCATCCCCGCAGCGGGTCAGGATCTCTGCCGCCGGGCCGGTGATCTGTTTCCGCTCCATCAGCAGCGACACCGGCTCAAACCCCGCATCCAGTGCCCGGGAGATCACTTTGGGGCTCTCGGCAATGAAGATGCCTTTTTCCGGCTCCAGCCGGTTGCGCAGCTGGTTCTGGGTCAGGCGGGCATAGGGGTCCAGCTCCGGCGCATGAAAATCTGTGATCTCGATAATGTTGGGCATGGGGGTGTTCTCCTTTGTTATGATATGGCATTATTGTAGCACAATGGCGGCCCGATTGCAAAAACATGGCCGCCATATTCCTTTTACATGGTCATTTCCGCCAAAAGTGCCCCGCAAATTTTGACAAAATCGCCAAGCCGCGCTATCATATAAGGCGAAAACCGTTTGAGGGGGGAAATTTGAATGAATACCAGAAAAAAGCGCCGGGGACAGATGTCGGAAGCATTCTGCACGGCCATGTTTCTTTCGCTTTCCGGCGGACTGCAGGATGTATACACCTACCTGTTCCGGGGCAAGGTGTTTGCCAACGCCCAGACCGGCAACATCGTGCTGATGGCCGTCCACGCCTTTGCCGGGGAGTGGAGCGCCGTGCTGCGGTATCTTGTGCCCCTGTGCTTCTTTGCGCTGGGCGTGTTCGTAGCTGAGCTGATGCACCAGAAGCTCCAGCAGATGCAGCGGCTCCACTGGCGGCAGCTGGTGATCCTGTGCGAGATCCTGATGCTGTTCGTGGTGGGCTTTTTTCCGCAGGAGTGGAACCTTTTTGCCAATGCTCTGGTCTCCTTTGCCTGCGCCATGCAGGTGCAGACCTTCCGCAAGGTGAACGGCTATGCCTTTGCCAGCACCATGTGCATCGGCAATATGCGCAGCGGCATGGACTCGCTGTGCAGCTGGGTGCTGACCCGCAACCCCGCCGCCCTGAAAAAGTTCTTCTACTACCTTGGCATCATCCTGCTGTTTGCACTGGGTGCCGGCCTTGGCAGCGTGGCGCTGGGCCCCTGCGGCGCAAAGACCATCTGGTTCTCCTGCCTGCTGCTGGCCGTCAGCTTCTGCCTGATGTTCCTCAAAGAGGACGTGGAAGAACTCAAGGAAGACATCGAAGAACTGGAAGCAAAACACTAAGTCCGTTGATCAGCCCTCTCCGTCATTGCCGCAGGCTTTGACAGAGAGGGATTTTTTCTCCCAACACTTCGGCCCTGCCATCCGTCTACCAGGCAGAACGACGCAATGAAAGGAGGATGCACCCATGTGGGAACTGCTGTACGAGACCTTCTGGGACAGGCTGGAGCATTTTTTCTTCAAGCTCTGCCGGGACGAAGCCCGGGCCGAGGATTTGACGCAGGAAGTCTTTCTGCGGGCGCTGCAGAACCGGAACCTCATCAACAGCTTCACGGAGCGGCAATGCAAGGCCTGGCTGTTCACCACCGCGCGGAATCTCTACTGTGACCAGACCCGCCGGGCCGCAAAAGAGGAACAGCTGCTCAGCACCTTTTTTCCGGACGAGGACCGTGCCGAGCCGGATGCCGCACTGGACGCCGCAGAAACTGCCAGCCTGCTGGCCCGGCTCACCCCGGAAGAACGCAGGCTCTACACCCTGCGCTATACGGCCGGCTACAACGCCACAGAGATCGGTCAGATGCTCTGTCTCCCGCCCGGAACCGTCCGCAGCCGCCTTACCCAGATACGCCGCCGCCTGAAAGCCGAATTAACGGAGGAATGAACGATGAAAAAGAACCTGAACGTAGACGCCATGATCCTGGACCTGCGCAATGTGCAGGAGGATCTTCTTGACCGCTATGAACAGATCAATCTGGACTGCATGATCGCGCTGACCTCGCCCCGGGTGCAGACGCTCCTGAGCCAGCACAACATCTCGCTGGATTCGATGCTCTGCAAGAATGTCCCGGAGGATGCTCCGGTGGGTGTGGTCAACGGAAAAGTTACTCTGAGCGCCGCCAGCCAGACTGCCGCCGGGCAGGTGCTGGTGGTCAACGGCAAGCTGACGATCACCCCGGACGCAGCCGATATCCTGCAACAGTATGCCGGCATTCTGGTCAACGGCAAGATCTGCTGCCCGCAGTCCTTCTCGGCTCTGGTGTCCTCCTGCTGCACCCTGAACGGCCAGCTGGTACTCTACCCCGATGATGCCGTACTTCTGCCGGGCAGATCCGCCAAACTGAACAACACCTTCCTGCTGCGGGCACAGAGCCGCGTGTACTGGAACGAGCGGCTGTTCGTGGCCGTGGACCCCAAGCTCGACACCGCCGTGCTGGCCGCAAAGGGCTGCACTTTCTCCGCCCCCAAGGCCATTCTGTGCGCCAGCCTTGCCCCTGTGCTGGCTCCATACTTCCCGGATTTCACGGAGCTGGTCATTGTGCCGGACGGCACCGCCGTGGTGGAGGATGACCTTGAGCTGACCCCTTCTGCTCTGCGCCGGTACGGCACCCGGCTTTATGTCCTGGGC
>CAVDVT010000166.1:0-4360 GCA_963612415.1 bacterium
GTGGTGGGGTAGTCCTCCGGCTGGTTCTCTGCATAGCGCAGGATCAGCTCCGGCCCGGTTTCCGGCTCATTTGTTTCCCGCGGCCTGCAGCCGCACAGCCCCAGCGAAGCCCCCGCTGCAGCCAGCAGCACCTGCCGCCGGGTGATGCGGGCGCTCACAGCACCCCCTCCGGCTGGTGTTCCCGTGCTTCCCGGCTCACCCGCTTGCGGTACTGGGTGGGGGTCTCCCCTGTCCGTTTTTTGAAAGCCCGGGCAAAATAACTGGCATCCTCGTACCCGACCATGGAGGCCACTTCCGCCGACGAGCGGAAGGGATCGGCCAGCAGCTCCTTGGCCGCATTGATCCGCAGCTCGGTCAGGCAGTCGAGGAAGTTCATCTTCTGGTACTTTTTGAACTGTGCTGAAAGGTACGCCGGACTGATGTGCAAGATCTCGCCCACGCTGTCCAGCGAGATGTCGAACATATAGTTATCCTCCAGATACCGCCGCACATGGGCCATTACCAGCGCATTCTGGCTGTTCTCGGCATCTTCCGTTTCAGCAGGGGCAGGCTCCGGCTCTGCGGGTTCCGGTTCCGGCTGGACCGGGGCCAGCGCTTCCAGCTTCCGCTCCGTTTCGATCTGGCGCATGGCCCGCCGGATGGAAGCTTCCAGCTCGTCGGGGTCTACCGGTTTGAGCAGGTAATCACAGGCCCCCAGATGCACCGCCTCGTGGGCATACTGGAACAGGCTGTACGCCGTGACAAAGATCACCCGGCAGCCCGGACGCTGGGCCAGCACGGCCCGGGCCGCGTCCAGCCCGCTCATGCCGGGCATCTCGATGTCCATCAGGATCAGATCCGCCCCCCACAGAATGGCGGTGTCGGCAGCCTTGCGGCCATTCTCGGCCGTTTCCAGCGTCACTTCATGTTCAAAGCGGCGGCTGACCATCTCGGTCAGGGCCTCCCGCTCCAGCCGCTCGTCGTCCGCGATCAACAGGCGTATCATTCGTCAAACTCCTCCTCCACAAGCTCCACCAAAGGCAGATACAGGCTGACCGCTGTGCCCCGCCCCGGGCGCGAACGGATCACGACCCGGCAGCGTTTGTCCAGCAGCCGCAGCCGTGCCGCCACGTTGTATACACCAATATGCTCCCATTTGTCCCCGGGGCTGGCAAGGCCCGCCTGAAGCTGGGCCAGCTGCTCCCGCTCAATGCCAAGGCCGTTGTCGCACACGCTGATCCGCAGCAGCCCCTGCCCCCGCAAGGGCGTGATGCGGATGCGCACCACACCGCCTTCTTCCTTGGGGGCAATGCCGTGTTTGAACGCATTTTCCACAATGGGCTGCAGGATAAACGAGGGCACCATCGTCTCGGTCAGATCGATGGAATCCGAAATACGCCACCGCATCTTCACCCGGTCGCCAAAGCGGACATGGTAGATGGAGTAATACTCGTCCACGATCCGCACCTCCCGGGCAAGGGGCACCTGCTCGTCGTTGCTCATCAGGCTGTACCTCAGCAGATGGCTCAGCGCCGTGATCAGGGCCTGGGTGCGGTAGGCTTTTTCCTGCCCGGCCGTCTGCAGAATCACGTTCAGGGTATTGAACAAAAAGTGTGGGTCGATCTGGCTGCGCAGCTGCTGCATCCGGCTGCGCTCCATCCGGTTCTGCAGCTCCAGAGCCTGGGTCTTCTGCTGGTGCAGCTCCCGCTCCATCTCGTTTTTCTCGCGCAGGGTGTTCATCTGCTGGGCCATGGAATGCTTCATCTGGTTAAAGGCATCCGTCAGCTGGGCCACCTCGTTGTTCAGGCGGGGCACCGGCACATCCGGGGTGTCGTACTCCCCGGCAATGATCTGCTGGGATGCACCGATCATCTGCTGCACCGGCCCCAGCAGCCGCAGCACCGACCACGCCATAACGCAGCCCAGCACCAGGCAGACCACGGCCACCACCGTCTGCGCCCACTTGACCCGGCTGCTCAGGGCCGAAACTTCGGTGTAGGTGCCCTGGGCATCGGTAATGGCCGTTTTCAGCAGCTGCTGGGTGTACTGGCTCAGGTAGCTGCCGCAGGGGGCCACCTGCTGATAATAGAGCTGGGCCGCCCCGGCGCTGTCCCCTGCCCGGATGGCTTCTTCCAGCTGCCGGATCAATGCATCGTAACTTTTATAGGTGGTGCTGACCGCACTGTACAGCAGGTAATGCTCCTCACTCACCACATGGATGTCGCCGTCGATCCGCCACAGCCACGCATTCATGGTGGAAAAGGCGGAGTCCAGCTCGGTCAGCAGCTCATCGGAGTCGCCATACTCCCAGCGGTAGTCGCTCAGGGCCGTCAGGCTGCGCTCCACACCGCCTTGGAATCGGCTGATGGCGTTGAAGCCGCCCATCTGGTCGTCCAGCTGGTTCAGCACCGTGCCGGACTGATAAAAGCTCAGAAAGATCTGCGCGGCCAGCGCCAGCAGAAACGCTGCCAGCCCCAGCGTGATGCGCTGTTTCAGCGTCATTGGACGATGCAAGGCCACCCCTCCCGGCATATTTTTTCGATCAACGGCCTTATTCTAACATGATTTGTGCCGTTTTTGCAAGTTTTGCCTTGCCTGTTTGAAAAAAATATGGTACGATGCCTAAAAAGGAGTGATTTTTTCATGACGCAAGTTCTGAGCATCTCCGTGGAGATGGACGCGGAGTCCTTCCACAAATTTGCCGCCTTTGACCTGCTGCGCCACAAAAAGGCCTGGCAGCGCCCGCTGCTGTTCACCGTGATCCTGCTGGTGTTTTCCGGCATCTGCCTTTCGCAGGTGGGCCAGCGGGAAGGGGCTGCTCTGCTGGCCGTGGTCCTGGCAGTGGTGGCACTTGGCGTACCTGCAGTCTGGTTCTGGACCTTTTTCCACAACCTGCGCACCCAGATCAAAAAGATGGGCCTGCCCCGGCCCTTCTACCGGCTGGAGCTGGGCGGAAACGGACTGGACGTGTGGATGGCCGGCGAGCAGGATAAGCCCGCCCCCAGCCACAGCTACCCGTGGCAGAGCCTGCATCTTGCCTACCGCACACCGGATGCCGTTTACCTCTACGTCCAGCAGAATCAGGCCTACCTTGTCAACCGTGACCTGGACGCCGTGTGGCAGCTGCTGACAGAGCGGCTGCCTGCCCAGCGCCTGCGGGATTTCCGCTGATACCACAAAGCTCCCTGCCGGAAGGCAGGGAGCTTTTGCCTGTGCGGATATAAAAACAGCCAGCGCCGTGGAAAGGAGGAGAAAGCGGCGCTGGCTGTTGTATGAGAACTCCTAAACATTTGCGGCTGTCAGGAGATGGTTGGTAGTCTGTCCGCCGCCTTGGCTATTGCCTCGCATCAGCTGGGGGACAGTGTTTTTTCAAAGGGGCCGCGCCCTGCCGATTATTACCGGTCAGCGCGGTTTTTCATTGCCTGCATGGCATCTTTGGGAGGAGGTTTTCTGCTCCTCCCTGACTGCACCTTTATTGTACCGGATAAAAATGGAGTTTCTTTGTGGGGTTTTTGAACAATTTGCAAATAAAGATTTTTCCAGCTCTGCGCTCCGGCCCGCTTTGCGGGCAGACCGTTTGATTTTCCGCTGATTTTACGGTTCTATCCAAAATTCTTTCTATCCCATTTTCTGATTTTCCGGTATGATAAGAGCAGAAAGTAAAATGAAAAGGAGAATCTTTATGGCACAATTTGTGATCCTGACCCCCGATTCCCTGCGCCAGCTGCACATTGGCAACGAGCGGCTGGTCTCCTACAACGTGGAGATGACCGAAGTCACCGGCGGCACCTTCTGGAAGGCCTACACCCCCGGCCAGATCGCCGGCACCGAGCCCTTTGAGGTGAAGAACCCGTTCCTGGGCAACGCCACCGCCAGCAATGACCTGATGCAGTATTATGATCCCATCAACCTCTACGATGAGAAGCTGCGCAAGCTGACCAAGGCCATTGGCCCGGCATGGGTGCGCGTTTCCGGCAGCTGGTCCACCAAGACCTACTACGATTTTGACGGTCACACCAAGGGCGTCATCCCCGAGGGCTACAACGCCATCCTGACCCGTGAGCAGTGGATCGGCGTGCTGGACTTCTGCAAGTATCTGGGCGCCAAGCTGCTCATCAGCGTGGCCGACTGCGAAGGCCTGCACCATGCCGATGAGCCCTGGAACCCCAGCCAGGCGGAGCAGATCTTTGCCCTGAGCAAGGAGTACGGCGTGGAGATCGACGCCGCCGAGTTCGTCAACGAGCCCAACCTGCTGAGCATGTCCGGCTGCCCCAAGGGCTACACCGTCCAGCAGTTTGCTGCCAACGAAGACCGCTTTGCCCGCTGGCTCAAGGCCAACTATCCCGCCTGCCTGTATGTAGGCCCCTGCACCATTGAGGGT
>CAVDVT010000167.1:0-4354 GCA_963612415.1 bacterium
GCATCACACCGCTGCTGGTCAATTTTACCATTCCCCTTGTGCTGGGCAACCTGTTCCAGTTGACCTACAACGCGGTGGACAGCATCATTGTGGGCAAGTTCGTGGGCGAGGACGCCCTTGCCGCCGTGGGCACCTCCAACCCGCTGATGACGCTGGCCATCCTGTTTATCAACGGGATGTGCCTGGGTGCAGGCATCCTTGTCAGCACCGCATTCGGCGCAGGCGACACCAAGCTGGTGGAGCGGCAGGTCTCCACCACAGCCATTGCAGGCACCGTGTTCTCGCTGGCGTTCTCACTGGCCTGCATCCTGCTGGCAAATCCCATCCTGCACCTGATGCAGGTGCCCGCTGAGATCATGCCCATTGCGGTGAACTACCTGCGCATCGTGTTTGCCGGGCTCATCTTCACCTTTTTCTATAACTTTCTTGCCGCCACCATGCGGGCGCTTGGTGACAGCAAAAGCGCCCTGTATTTCCTGATGGTCAGCTCGGTGCTGAACATCGGCGGCGACCTGTTCTTTGTGGAAGCTCTGGGCTGGGGCTCGGAGGGCTGCGCCCTCTCCACCGTCCTCAGCGAGGCCGCCTGCTGCCTGCTCTGCCTGATCTATATCCGCTGGAAGATCCCTGTGCTGCAATTGGGACGGCGGTGGCTGGTATTCGATTCCTCCCTGCTGCGGAAAACCGTCAGCTATGGCTGGACCAGTGCCATGCAGCAGGCAACTGTGCAGCTGGGCAAGATCGCCGTGCAGGCCATTGTGAACACCATGGGCGTCAACGCCATGGCCGCATTTACAGCTTCCAGCCGCATCGATGACTTTGCCTATATCCCCCAGCAGAACATCGGTCATGCCACCACCACCCTGATGGCCCAGAACCGCGGGGCAGGCAAAAAAGACCGCGTCCGCAAAAGCTTTTTCTGCGGCATGAAGCTGGAGACCATCTACGCTTTCTGCATCACAGCGGTCTGCTTCTTCTTTGCAGAACCCATCATCCGGCTGTTTGCAGATCAGCCCGAAGTGGTGGCGCTGGGCGTCCGCTTTCTGAAGCTGGTGTCCCTGTTCTACCTGCTGCCCGCCCTGACCAACGGCATCCAGGGCGGCTTCCGGGGACTGGGCGACCTGAAGATCACCCTGAACAGCAGCCTGCTCAACATGGCAGGCCGCGTGGCCGCCGCTGCAGTGTTTGTGCTGCTGCTCAAAATGGACATTGAAGCGCTGCCCTTCAGTTATGTGGTGGGCTGGGTGCTGATGTGCGTGTATGAACTGCCCGTGCTGGTGCGCTGCCTGCGCAGCGGTGAATTGTGATTTTCTTTACACAACTGCCCGAACATGGTAGAATAAAAGCATCAAATCAGAACGGAGCGTGGCAGACATCGAGATGACCGTATTGGGAGATTTTTCTCCCGCTCTGGCGGAACAGCTTCAGGATACCTTCGGTGTGCTTCGCACCCTTGAAGTTGTCATAACGGAGGAACGTGCTGCTCATATCCGTTCCCATCATCCACAGGATTATGCGCTGTTTCTGCAATACGGGTGTGATGCGATTTTTTCACCGGATCTTCTGGTTCGGGATGAAAAGAACGCGGGAACCATTTTTGCCATCAAACGGCTTCCGGAAACAAACCTGAATGTTGTTGTCCGCCTGGTTCTGGAGGCAGATGATCCCACTTACAAAAATTCTGTTATGACGTTTTATCGTATCCGGGAACGAAATCTTCGGAAACTTTTGGAAAAGAACCGCCTGCTTTACACAAATGAATAAAAATGCTATAATAAACATAGGATAAGATCGTATTTGAAGTAGAGATTGTGCTGCTACACGCCCACTGGGCCAAAAGGAATGCGGGAAGGGGCACACCCGCCAGATACGACCGATCAGGGGAGCTGTGGAAACACAGCTCCCTTTCCTTTTCACGCAAAAAGGAGCCGTTCTCCCATGGGAGAACGGCTCCTTCTGTTTTGATCCTGATTACTTGCGCTTTGCCAGCAGGGCCTCGATCTTCTTGATGGGATCGATGATGCTGGAAACGGACATGTCGTGGTTCAGAGCCACCACGAAGTAAGCGGCATACTTGGACACATCAACGTCCACGTACCAGTCGCGGGTCAGCAGATCGGGCTGGCGGTAAGTCAGGTTGGTGCCCACCACATAATCCAGGGTGCCGTCGGCCACTGCCTGGTCAAACTTTGCCAGACCGCTGGTGAACAGGGGGAAGGTGGCATCGGCAATGATACGCTTTGCGCCGCGCTTCTTCAGGTTGCCGGCAACCTCCAGCATGCTCTCGCCGGAAGCAATGATGTCGTCGGCGATGAAGACGGTCTTGCCCTCCACAGAGTCGCCCAGATACTCATGAGCAACGATGGGGTTGCGGCCGTTGACCACGCGGGTGTAATCGCGGCGCTTGTAGAACATACCCAGGTTGCAGCCCAGAACGCTGGAGAAGTACATGTTGCGGCTCATAGCGCCCTCGTCGGGGCTGACCACGATGAACTTGTCCTTGTCGAAGCTGATCTCGGGGTTCTTCTTCAGCAGGCTCTTGAGGACCTGATAGGTGGGCATGGCGTTGTCGAAGCTGAGCAGGGGCACAGCGTTCTGAACGCGGGGATCGTGGGCATCAAAGGTGATGATGTTCTTCACGCCCATGGACTGCAGCTCCTGCAGGGCCACAGCGCAGTCCAGGCTCTCGCGGACCACGCGGCGGTGCTGACGGCCGCCGTACAGGCTGGGCATGATCACGGAAACACGGTGTGCCTTGCCGGCCACAGCCTGGATCAGGCGCTTGAGGTTTGCAAAGTGATCGTCCGGGGAGAGGTGGTTCTCGTAGCCGAACAGGTTGTAGGTAACGCTGTAGTTGCCCGGATCGATGACGATGAAGATATCATCACCGCGCACAGACTCCTTGACCAGACCCTTTGCGTCGCCGCTCTGGAAGCGGGGGCACTCGCAGGGGATGATAAAGGTATCTTTTTCAACACCAGCAGACTTTGCCCACTCCACAAGGTGCTTGTCGATCAGAGCGGTCAGCTCCTCTGCACCGGGGCAGCACAGCAGCCGCAGATCGGCCACGCTGGGTTCCTGAAAAAATGCCATCGGATTGATCTCGTTGGACATACTTACAACTCCTTCAATGTTCCTGTTGTCAAGACGATTAAACCAGATGCTCAAGCGCATATCTGTGTTTATTCTATCACAAAATCCACCGTTCGACACGCTGAATTTCGGTCTTGGAAGCATTTTCTGCGGCTTGCACAGCTGTTATTCTAAAAAGCGCCGGAGACTGTGAGTTTGTCACAAAAGACATACTTATTTTACAAAAAGACCGCCGCACATTCGTGCAGCGGTCTCAGGGTCAGAGCTTACAGAGCCGCAACAGCAGCCTTCAGTTCCTCCACGCGGTCGGTGTTTTCCCACTTCACGCCTAGATCCTCACGGCCCATGTGGCCGTAAGCTGCCAGCTTGCGGTAGATGGGCTTGCGCAGGTCAAGGTCACGGATAATGGCAGCGGGGGTCAGGTCAAAGACCTTTTCCACAGCCTGCTCGATCTTCTCATCCGCCACAGTGCCGGTGCCAAAGGTGTCCACCATAATGGAAACGGGCTTTGCCACGCCAATGGCGTAGGCAACCTGCACCTCGCACTGCTTTGCCAGACCGGCAGCCACGATGTTCTTGGCCACCCAGCGGGTCGCATAGGCAGCACTGCGGTCCACCTTGCTGGGGTCCTTGCCGGAGAAAGCGCCGCCGCCGTGACGGGCATAGCCGCCGTAGGTGTCCACAATGATCTTACGGCCGGTCAGGCCGCTGTCGCCCTGCGGGCCGCCCACAACAAAGCGGCCGGTGGGGTTGATATAATATTTGGTGTTCTCGTCCAGCAGTTCCGCCGGGATGGTAGCCTTGATGACCTTTTCCATGATGTCGGCGCGCAGCTGCTCCATGGGCACGGTCTCGCTGTGCTGGCTGGAGATGACCACGGCGTCCACACGGACGGGCTTGTTGTTCTCGTCATACTCCACAGTCACCTGGCTCTTGCCGTCCGGACGCAGGTAGTCCAGCTCACCGCTCTTGCGCACTTCGGTCAGCTTCTTGGCCAGCTTGTGAGCCAGAGAGATGGGCATGGGCATCAGCTCCGGGGTCTCGTCGCAGGCATAACCGAACATCATGCCCTGGTCACCGGCACCGCCCACCTGATCGTTGGTGCCCAGCGCGATATCGGGGCTCTGGCCGTCGATGTTGGAGATGACGGCGCAGGTATCGGCATCAAAGCCGTACTTGGCACGGGTGTAGCCGATGTCGGAGATGACCTCGCGGACGATCTTCTGGAAATCGACGTAGCAGTCCGTGGTGATCTCGCCCATGA
>CAVDVT010000168.1:0-4346 GCA_963612415.1 bacterium
ATCTGGGATATGCGTCGGCTCTCCCTTTGGGAGAGCTGGCAAAGCCGCAGGCTTTGACTGAGAGGGTGAGGATGTTTCCCTTATTATTGTAAAAAACCTCCCCGGAACTGTCTATCCCCGAAACGCAAAAAGAGTTGGATATCCAACGAAATAAGAAAAGTGGTGGATTATTGTGGATCTCCGCATTGAAAAGACCGACCGCGCCATTGAAAAAGCCTTTATGGAGCTGCGGGCCCGGTATCCGCTGGAAAAGATCAAGATCAAAGATCTGTGTGCGCTGGCACAGGTGAACAAATCGACCTTTTATGCCCACTATGAGGACATCTATGAGCTGTCCGGCCGGTTGGAAGATAAGCTGATCAGCACCATTCTGGACAGTGTGCCCGGCGTGGAGCTGGACGCGGCCCATACCGAAACGCTGGCCTGCGACCTGTTCCGGGCGTTTGTGCAGCACCAGAGGGCGGTGAATACGCTGTTCTCCGGGGAGCGACAGGGCATCTTTGCCAACTGCATCGAGAAGGGCCTGCGGGACCGGCTGAGCGCCAAAGACCCCACCTTTGCCACCGACCCGGACCGGGGCATTCTGCTTTCCTTCTGCGTGCAGGGGTGCTTTTACGCTTTTGCCAACAACAGCAGCCGGATGGACGTTGAACATCTGGTGAATATTCTGGCCGCCACAGCCAAGGCGGCGCAGAGTCTGAACCATAAATAACAGACAGCAACAAGAAAAGCCACTCACAGCAAGCGCTGTGGGTGGCTTTTCTGCAGATCAGGAAAGGGAAAAGTGAGAATTACATCTTCTCCGGCACGTTGATCTTGAACATGGTCAGCACGTTGAAGATCACGTTCTTCACGCCAATGCACAGAGCCAGACGAGCCTGCTGAACAGCGGGGTCTGCGCCCTGGATGCGGCAGTTGCCGTAGAAGCGGTGGAAGGCGCTGGCCAGATCGATGACAAAGCGGTTGATCCGGCTGGGATCATACTTCTCGGCAGCCATAACGATCTCCTGCGGAAAGGCGGCCAGCATCCGGATCAGGTCCATCTCGCTGGGGTCGGTGAGCAGGGTGGCGTCCACCTGCTCGGCACCAACAAAGGCCACGCCCTCGCTCTCCATCTTCTTGAGGATGGAGCAGATGCGGGCATGTGCATACTGCACATAGTAAACGGGGTTGTCGTTGTCGGTCTTAACGGCCTGATCCAGGTCAAAGTCAATGCCGCTGCCGGCGTCGTGCATATTGAACAGGAAGCGTGCGCTGTCAATGGGCACTTCCTCCAGCAGGTCAGTCAGGGTGATGGCGTTGCCGGTGCGCTTGGACATCCGGACGGGCTGACCGTCCCGCATCAGGTTGACCATCTGCATCAGAACGACATCCAGATCATTGCCGTTCAGGCCGATGGCGTCCATGGCACCCTTCATGCGGGCCACATGGCCGTGGTGGTCGGCACCCCACACATCAATGGCCTTGGCAAAGCCACGGGTGGCCAGCTTGTTGTAGTGGTAGGCGATATCGGCGGCAAAGTAGGTGGGGATGCCGTTTGCGCGGACGAGGACCTCGTCCTTGGCCTCCTCCTCGGTGCCGTCGTCAGTCTTCTTCTTGTTCACGGTGCCGTACTTGGCAGCGTACTGTGCGCTGCGGTACATGATGGCACCATCCTCAGCCTTGTAGCAGGCGCCCAGCTCCAGCAGCTTGTCCACCACAGCCATCACGGCGCCGGATTCGTGCAGGGTGCTTTCGTGGAACCAGACGTCGTAATCGATGCGGTACTTGCCCAGATCCCGCTTCAGGGCGGCGATGTTCTTGGGCAGGGCGTAGTCCACCAGTGCGTTCTTCAGGGTCTCAAAGGCTTCGCTGGCAAACAGGGTCTCCTCGTCCATATTCTGGCAGGCAGCCACATACTTGTCGCCGTTGATCTCTGCAAACTCACCGGCCAGCACCTTGATGTCGCCGCCCTGATAGCACGCTTTGGGCAGGGGATAGGCTTCCTCGCCGCAGAACTGCTGCAGGTAGCGGACGGCCAAGCTCTTGCCGAACTTCTGGATCTGGTTGCCTGCGTCGTTGATGTAGAACTCACGGGTCACATCATAGCCGGACCAGTCCAGCACGGCGGCCAGGCAGTCGCCCAGAGCGCCGCCGCGGGCGTTGCCCATGTGCATGGGGCCGGTGGGGTTGGCAGAAACGAACTCCACATTGTACTTGGCACCCTTGCCGTAATCGGTGCGGCCGTACTCCTTGTTGGCGCAGGCACCCAGTACTACGCTGGCCCAGAAGGTGGGAGCCAGGAACAGGTTGATGAAGCCGGGACCAGCCACTTCCACCTTGGCAAACACGCTGTTCTCAATGGAGGGCAGGTGGGCCAACAGGGCGTCGGCGATCATCTTGGGGGCCTTGCGCCAGGTGCGGGCACCGGCCATGGCAAGGTTGGAGGCGATGTCGCCGTTTTTGGTATCGGCGGGGATCTCCACGATAAAGGCAGGCAGCTCGGCCTCGGGCAGGGTGCCGTCGGCCATGGCGGCCTTGGCTGCTGCGGTCAGCAGGGCACGGGCCTCGCTCAGTGCTGCCGCCCGGGGGTTGTAGTTCTGGTAGGTCTTTTCAAATTCAGTCATAATTACTCCTCTTGTTTTGCGTGTTCAACCTCGATCTCCAAGGTCGTCCGGTTGATGAGCGAGGTGGGGTCGTCGGCATCCAGCAGGTAGCTGAACTTTGCCGTGCCGCCCTCCGGCTCAGAAAGAGCGCATTCGATGCCGTCTCCGGTCACGCCCAGCGTAACAGGGCCGACTTCGGTTTCATAGTAGCAGATGTTCCGGCGCTGGCGCTCAATGATGAGCTGGGTGCTGACCTTGCCGAACCGGAGCAGGGCGACCCGGCTGCCGTCTGCCGCGATCTTGATGGTGGTGGTGCAGCCCTCAAAGCCGATGGTCTGGGTCTCTTTATAGGTAATATAATAGGAGTCCCCTTTTTTGAGGAAGCTGCCATAGGTCATGATCTCGATCCGGTCTTCCTCGTCCGCATGGATGGGCTCCATGTGATCGAACTGCTCCGACAGGCTCTTGATCCGGATGCGGTAATCTTCGTTGCGTGCGTTGCTCACGGTATCGTATTCCTTCGCTTTAGTATTTGTCAATGGCGATCTGCTCAATGGGGCCGCCCCGGTATTCTCCCAGGAACAGGTCTGCCGTCTGGGAAAAGCTGTCGGGCGTGTCGCTGACATAGAAATGTGCCTGCCCGGCGGGGTGGTCTGCCTTGAGGCCGCGCTCGCTCAGGATGCGCTCCAGCCGGTGGGCGGCAGTCTTGGCAGGGTCCACCAGCACCACGTCACGGCCCATGAACTCGCCGATCATGGTCTTGAGCAGGGGATAGTGGGTGCAGCCCAGGATCAGGGTGTCCACACCGGCGTCCCGCACCTCAGTGAGGTACTGGGCGATGACCAGTCTGGTGATCTGCTCTTTGTCCGGACTGCTGTGATCCACATAGCCGGATTCCACCAGCGGCACGAACAGCGGGCAGGGCCGGGCGGTGATCTCCACGCCGGGCACCAGCTGGCGCAGCAGCTTTTCATAGCTGCGGGAGCGGATGGTGGCTGCCGTGCCGATGACGCCGATACGGCGGTTCCGGGTGGCAAAGGCTGCTTCCCGGGCGGCGGCATCCACAACGCCCAGATAGGGCACCGGGAGCTTTGCGGCCTCGGCAGCAGGGTAAGTGCTGGACACAGTGCCGCAGGCTGCCATGATGCACTTGACATTCTTGGACAGCAGGAACGCGATGTCCTGCCGCGCGTACTGCAGGATGATCTCCGGGCTGCGGCTGCCATAGGGCACACGACCGGTATCGCCAAAGTAGACGATGTTTTCATTGGGCAGGCGCTTGCGCAGCTCCCGCACGCCGGTCAGGCCCCCAAGGCCGCTGTCAAAAACGCCGATGGGGCGGTTATCCATGCTGTTTTTCCGTCCTTTCCAGCGCAAGCTCGATCAGGTGGTCGATCAGAGCGGGCACAGGGGTGCCCTCATGCTCCATGAGCTTGGGGTACATACTGATGGGGGTAAAGCCGGGGAAGGTGTTGATCTCGTTGATCATCACCTTGTCCGTGCCATGCTCCACAAAGAAATCGCAGCGGGCCAGACCCTCGCAGTTCAGGGCGGTGTAGGCCATGGCGGCGTAAGTCTTCACTTCGTCCAGCTTTGCCTCGCTGAGCTTTGCCGGAATGACCACCTGGCTGACGCCGTTCTTGTACTTGTCATCGTAGGTGTAGAACTCGGCACCGGCCAGGATCTCACCGGGGCGGGTGGAAACGGCAGGGTCGGAGCCGATGACGGCACACTCCACTTCATGGCCGTCCACCAAGGCCT
>CAVDVT010000169.1:0-4319 GCA_963612415.1 bacterium
GCATAGCACGACTGATTTTAAGAAACCAGCATTTCGAGGGCTTGTTTCCAAAAACTTCCCAGTTTCTTAACAAACCCTATATGCTGGCCCGGGCCGGTTGTATTCGCAAATTTTGCAAAATTGTGCCCGGGTGGATGTGAATTTGTTTCATTTTTGATGTGAGCCAAACTTCTTGACAGCAAATCCGCCTTTTGGTACAATAAACTCACTTTGAAACACAAAGACAAAATGCGATGACGGGGAAAAAACGATTTTTCTTCTGCGTACAGAGAGCCGCCGGTTGGTGCAAGGCGGGTGCAGAGGGTTTCGGTTACTGGCCCCTGAGCGGCAGAGCTGAACGGAGAGTAGGCTCTGACGGATGCCCACCGTTACCGGGGCAGCGATTCGCCGCCAAAAGCCGATCGTGTGAGTGGCTGGTTTTCCAGCAAAGAGAGTGGTACCACGGGTGCCCTGTAAATGAACTTGCAGGCCCTCGTCTCTCAAGGCTTTTCGCCTTGGAGACGAGGGCCTTTTACTTTGGAAATAGGAAGTTGGAGGACAACGCAAATGATGGACGCTACCAAGTACGCACCGGGTTATTACCCGGTCCCCGCAGGCTACGACAGCTGGGTGAAGAAGGATCACATTGAAAAAGCCCCTGCATGGTGCAGTGTGGACCTGCGCGACGGCAATCAGGCATTGATCGTGCCCATGAGCCTTGAGGAAAAACTGGAATTTTTCCAGATGCTGGTGAAGATCGGCTTCAAGGAGATCGAGGTGGGATTCCCCGCCGCCAGCGATACCGAGTATGAGTTCCTGCGCACCCTGATCGAGAAGAACATGATCCCGGAAGATGTCACGGTGCAGGTGCTGACCCAGTGCCGCGACCATATCATCCGCAAGACCTTTGAGGCCGTCAAGGGCGCGCCCCGGGCTGTGATCCACTTCTACAACTCTACCTCCGTGGCCCAGCGGGAACAGGTGTTCCACAAGAGCAAAGAGGAGATCAAGAAGATTGCCACCGACGGCGCAAAGCTGGTCAAGCAGCTGAGCCAGGAGTACGAGGGCAACTTCCTGTTTGAGTACAGCCCCGAGAGCTTTACCGGCACCGAAGTGGACTATGCCGTGGAAGTGTGCAACGCGGTGCTGGACATCATGGAGCCCACGCCTGACCGCCCCATGATCATCAACCTGCCCGTTACCGTGGAGATGAGCATGCCTCATGTTTACGCAAACCAGATCGAGTATTGCGACAAGCACCTGAGCCACCGCGACAGCGTTATCATCTCCACCCACCCCCACAACGACCGCGGCACCGGCGTGGCCTGCGCCGAGCTGGCCGTTCTGGCCGGTGCCCAGCGCGTGGAGTGCTGCCTGTTCGGCAACGGCGAGCGCACCGGCAATGTGGACGCTGTGACCCTGGCCATGAATATGTACAGCCACGGCGTGGACCCCAAGCTGGACTTCTCCGATATGCCGGACATCTGCGCCACTTACGAGCGTGTGACCCGGATGCACATCTATGAGCGCACCCCCTACGCCGGTCAGCTGGTGTTTGCGGCCTTCTCGGGCAGCCATCAGGATGCCATTGCCAAGGGCATGGCCTACCGCAAGGAACACGGCGAACACCGCTGGACCTGCCCCTACATCCCCATCGATCCCCACGACATCGGCCGCACCTACGATGCCGACGTCATCCGCATCAACAGCCAGAGCGGCAAGGGCGGCATCGGCTTTGTGCTGGAGCAGAACTACGGCTACAACCTGCCCCCCAAGATGCGTGAGGATCTGGGCTACAAGGTCAAGGCCGTGTCCGACCACAGCCACAAGGAACTGAGCGCTGCCGAAGTGCTGCGCATCTTTGAGGAGAACTTCCTCAACCGCGAAAAGCCCCTGCGCGTGGTGGAGGCCCACTTTGCACAGGTCAACGGCATTACCGCCACGGTCACGCTGGACCTGAACGGCCAGCGCAAGGTGGTCACCTCGGTGGGCAACGGCCGTCTGGACGCCGTGGCCAATGCCATCCAGAGCGCCACGGGCATGGACTTCCATCTGGAGAAATATTCCGAACACAGCCTGGACGAAGGTTCCACCTCCCGCGCTGCTTCCTACGTCGGCCTGCAGTGGGGCGACGGCAGCATGACCTGGGGTGCCGGTACCGATACGGATATCATCGTTGCCGGTGTCAAGGCACTGGTAAGCGCGATCAACAGCAAGTAATAAAAAGGAGAGAGTATCATGGGAATGACCCTGACGCAGAAGATTCTGGCCGCACACGCAGGTCTGCCGGAGGTCAAGGCAGGCCAGCTCATCAATGCCAAGCTCGACATCGTGCTGGGCAACGACATTACCACCCCGGTCGCCATCAACGAGTTCGAGAAGGCAGGTTTTGACGGCGTGTTCGACAAAGAGCATATCGCCATTGTGCTGGATCACTTTGTGCCCAACAAGGACATCAAGAGTGCCACCCAGTCCAAGCAGTGCCGCGAATTTGCCAACAAATACGACATCCTCAACTTCTATGATGTGGGTCAGATGGGCATTGAACACGCCCTGCTGCCCGAAAAAGGCATTGTGACCGCGGGCGACTGTGTGATCGGTGCCGACAGCCACACCTGCACCTATGGTGCGCTGGGCGCTTTCTCCACCGGCGTGGGTTCCACCGACATGGCCGCAGGCATGGCCACCGGCATGGCATGGTTCAAGGTGCCTTCTGCCATCAAGTTTGTGCTGAAGGGCAAGTTCGGCCCCCGCGTTTCCGGCAAGGATCTTATCCTCCACATCATCGGCCAGATCGGCGTGGACGGCGCTTTGTACAAGTCCATGGAGTTCACCGGCCCGGGTGTGGCCGGCCTGACCATGGATGACCGCCTGTGCATCTGCAACATGGCCATTGAGGCCGGTGCCAAAAACGGCATCTTCCCCGTGGACGATGTGACCCGCGCCTACCTCAAGGGCCGCAGCCAGCGGGAGCCGGTGTTCTATGAAGCCGACGCCGATGCTGAGTACGAAAAGACCATTGAAATCGATCTGGACAAGCTGGAGCCCACCGTCAGCTACCCTCACCTGCCCGAGAACACCCACCCGGCCAGCGAGGGCAAGGAGATCAAGATCGATCAGGTGGTCATTGGCAGCTGCACCAACGGCCGTCTGGAGGACATGGAGGCCGCTTACAACATCCTCAAGGGCAAGCACATTGCCAAGGGCGTGCGCGGCATCATCATCCCCGCCACCATGGCCGTTTATAAGGAGTGCATCCTGCGCGGCTGGACCACGGCCTTTATCGATGCAGGCTGCATCGTGTCCACCCCCACCTGCGGCCCCTGCCTGGGCGGCTACATGGGCATTCTGGCCGAGGGTGAGCGCTGTGTCTCCACCACCAACCGCAACTTTGTGGGCCGCATGGGCCATGTCAAGAGCGAGGTCTATCTGGCAAGCCCGGCTACCGCTGCTGCCAGCGCCCTGACCGGCTACATCACCGACCCCCGCACGGTCTAAGAGAGGAGAAGCACCATGAACAACGCAAACGGTTCTGTTTTCAAATACCCGGACAACGTGGATACCGATGTCATCATCCCGGCCCGCTACCTGAACACCCCCAATGCCAAAGAACTGGCAGCCCACTGCATGGAGGACATCGACAAGGAGTTCGTCCACGAGGTCAAAGAGGGCGATATCATGGTGGGCGGCTGGAACTTCGGCTGCGGCTCCTCCCGGGAACACGCCCCCCTTGCCATTAAAACGGCGGGCATCTCGGTGGTCATTGCCAAGAGCTTTGCCCGCATCTTCTACCGCAACAGCATCAACATCGGTCTGCCCATCATGGAGTGCCCGGAAGCCGCAGATGCCATCCGCGCAGGCGATACCGTCAGCGTGAACTTTGACACCGGCGTCATCACCGACGAGACCACCGGCCAGACCTTCCAGGCCGAACCGTTCCCGCCCTTCATCCAGAAGATCATCGCCGATGGCGGATTGATGAAGTCGCTGACGAAGAAAGATTGAGGAGTACCACCCATGGAAAAAAACATTGCCGTCATCTGGGGCGACTGCTCCAGCCCGGAGATCGTGAAGCAGACTCTCCGCGTTCTTGATAAAGTGGCTGAGAAGTACGGCCACACCTTCCACTACACCGACGCTGCCATGGGCGGCGAAGCCATTGACAAGTATGGCGACCCGCTGCCCCAGCACGAGCTGGACAAGTGCCTTGCAGCCGACAGCGTCCTGCTGGGTGCTGTGGGCGGCCCCAAGTGGGAGGGCCTGCCCGGCGAGCAGCGGCCGGAAAAGGGCCTGCTGCGCTTGCGCGCCGGCATGGGCCTGTACTCCAACAACCGCCCGGC
>CAVDVT010000170.1:0-4311 GCA_963612415.1 bacterium
GTCATGGTCGTTCTGGTCACGGCCCAGCCCGTTCTGCCCGGAGCCAAAAACTTTGTCCGTGCCCTGCTGGCTGAGGCCGAAAAGCGCCATGTCCCTGTGACCACCGTGGTGCAGAACTTCAACCCCCGCCGCACCAGCGTGGTGCTGGGCGAGGACGAAAAAGTGCTGTACGGCAAGGGCTTCATTCTGGATACCCTCTGCGGCAAGACCTACGCCCTGAGCCCCCGGAGCTTCTACCAGATCAACCACGCCCAGACCGAAGTGCTGTACCAGCTGGCCGTGGATGCCGCCCATCTCACCGGCAAAGAGGTGGTTCTGGACGCCTACTGCGGCATCGGCACCATTGGTCTGACCGCCAGCGGCATGGCAAAACAGGTGGTAGGTGTGGAGCTGAACCGGGACGCCGTCCACGACGCCATTGGCAACGCCAGACACAACAACGTAAAAAACGCCCGCTTCTTTGCCGCCGACGCCACCCAGTGGATCACAGAGACGGCTGCCGCCGGGCAGAAAGCCGATGTCATCTTTATGGACCCGCCCCGGGAGGGTTCCACCCCCGCTTTTCTTGAGAGTGTGGCCCGCATGGCTCCCCTGCGCGTCGTCTATGTCAGCTGCAACCCTGAGACCCTTGCCCGTGACCTTGCCCTGCTGACCAAAAAGGGCTATCAGGTGGAGTCCAGCACCCCGGTCGACCTTTTCCCGCAGACTGCGCATTGTGAAACGGTATGCGCATTGTCCAAACTAGATGTCCACCAGAAAATCACGGTTGACCTGAAGATGGATGAACTGGACGTGACTGCCGCTGAAACCAAAGCCACCTATGAAGAGATTCGGAGTTATGTCAAGGAACATACCGGCTTGAATGTGAGCTACCTCTATATCGCACAGGTCAAGCAAAAGTGTGGCATCAAGGAACGGGAGAACTACAACAAGCCTAAGTCCGAGAACAGCCGCCAGCCCAAATGCCCGCCAGAGAAGGAAAAGGCCATCCGGGAAGCATTGAAGCATTTTCAAATGATCTGACTCTCTTGCAACACCGAGCCTGATTCGCTTATAATGGGGCAGAATAGGAGGGAGCACGATGCTGGAACGATTGACCCATTATTTGCAGAACTATGCCTTTGAGCCAAGCATGATAATCCAGAACATTGTCACCAGCGTAAGCGTGTTGGCCATTCTGGAGCCGGGATGGAAGGGAAAAGACCGCTGGATGCGGAGGGCGTTGACAACGTGTGCTCTGTTTGCAGTGCTGTTTGTGCTGAATGGCATCTGGGAGATGCTGTTCCAGCAGCAGGGCGCTTATTTTCTAACGCATCTCCTGCTGCTGGCAGGGTATGCGCAGTATACCGGCCAGTTGAAAGAGAAAAGTTGCCAGATCACGCTGCTGCTGTTCTATGCAGCGGAAATGTGCATGATTTTGGTGGCAGCGACTTTCCCAAATGCACTGGCCGATGTGGCGTATGGCTCGACCATCGAAATCTTTCTGCGCAATGCTTTTGTGCTGCTGACTCTGCCTATGGCACTGTGGTTCCGGCGATACAGCATCCAGCGGTTCCGGGATATCCCGGCGGTCAGCCTGCATTATGCATATATCATCAGTGCGGCATCCATTGCGCTGGCCCTGCTTTACAATCGAATCCGGCAGGAATTTGCCTTTTACAGCAACGTGTTTGCACTGTCGGCGTTCGGATGCATTCTGGTGCTGAACCTTGTGGCTTACTATCTGGACTATGCGGTCTGCCAGCACAATGAGGCGGAGCGTCAGCTGATGGCGGAAAAGTACATGGCTCAAAGTGAGCGCAACCTGATGGAACTGAGCCGACAGAATCTGGATGAATTGCGGGCTATCCGGCACGACATCAAGAACCAGTATGCCTATATGAATGTTCTGCTGACGGAAAAGCGCTATGATGAGCTGCAAGAGTTCTTCAATCAGAACAAGCAGGCCAATTCCAAGCCGCTTTCCGGCATCGATTGCGGCAATCTGGTGCTGAATACTATTCTGAATCTGGAACAAGGACGCGCCCATGCGCAGGGCTGCGTGCTGGATCACCGCATTTTTGTGGCTCCGCAGCTGCCGTTTGCGGAGACCGATCTGTGCAGTCTGTTCACGAATCTGATTGACAATGCACTGGAAGCCATCCAGCGGCAGAACATTGCCAACGGCGTGGTGGAAGTGGGCATCAACCAGAAAAATGCGGCCCTGTACGTCTGTGTGCTCAACCCGGTGGATGAACAGCTGGGCAAGGAAACGCTGCTCTCGCTCAAAACCACAAAAAAGGATAAAACCATGCATGGCTACGGTGTGCGCATTGTGGACAGCATCGTGCAGAAGTACAACGGCCAGATCAATCGCAGTGTAGAAAACGGCAAGTATCGAGTGGATATCATGCTGGATCTGCGCTGGGCCAAAACTGCATCCTGATGCGGACAAAGGAGAAGGAAAACAGGAATGGACGCTTTGAAGATCGCTTTTTGTGATGACGATGCAACCTCGCTGAATGTGATTGCCGGGGCAGTGGCGAGCATTTTGCAGCAGCAGGGGATCCCGGCGCAGGCCGAAAAATACACAAGCCCGCTGGAACTGCTGGACTGCTGCCAGCGGATGCAGCTGGATCTGGTATTCCTGGACATTGAGATGCCCGGGCTGGATGGCATCGAGCTGGGGCAGAAGCTGCGGGAAGTGACTGCGGCCACCGAGATCATCTATGTTTCTCACCGGGAGGACTGCGTATTCAATGCCTTGCAGGTGCACCCGTTCGGCTTTGTGCGCAAAAGTCACTTCTTGAAGGACATTGAGGATGTGATGCGCTCCTACCTGACCATGCTGGACAAGCGTCGCACCGAGAAGAATGTGGTAGTGCAGACCCAGAGCGGCTATCTGCGGGTGCCCATTTCTCGCGTGCTCTATTTTGAAGGCGGCGGCACCTACCAGCACATGTTTGTGGCGGATCGCGCCGAGCCGGTGCGGGTCACCAGCCGGATGCAGAAGCTGGAAGAGGAACTGGCCCCGCATGGCTTTTTGCGGGTACACAAGGGGTATCTGGTCAACTTTGATGCCATCGACCGCTTCAATGGAGACGAACTGCTGCTGACCAACGGCACCAGCATTCCCATCAGCCGCAGCAAGGCACGGGAAGTGAAGGAAAAGTACTTGCAGCTCAGCCGGGAAAACGGTGTGATGCTCTTTTGAAAAATCGAACAAGCGTTCCAGACCGACAGTGGTTTTCACTGTCGGTCTTTTTTGTGCGCGTTTTACAGAGAAATGTGTGAATTTTACAAAGAATACAACATCATTCCAGATGAAAAGATGCAGTTCGTGTGGAAAAAACGACCGTTCGTGTAGGATACAAGGCAGGTTGCCCCACAAAAACGCAGGTTGTGAAGAAATTATGACATCGGCAAAGCAATTTGCTATTATGGCGTTGTCAATCAAAGATGCACAGAGAAACGAAAAGAAACTGTGCAGAAAAACCAAACGGAAAACGGAGGAAACCAACATGGACGAACAAACCAAAAAAGGTGTTCCGGGCTTTGTCCCGCTCATCGCACTGGCGGTGGCCATTGTGGCCATTGCACTGTATGCCTTCCTGCCGGCACTGAGCATCGATGGCCGCGATTATGTGGGCTGGATGGTCACCTTCTACTACTGGGGCCACCAGTACATCTACCACTACCACGAGTTCGGCTTCAACTTTGTGCTGTCGCTGGCCACGGTACTGCCGGTCATCCTCACCATCATCACGCTGGCCATGTGGAAACACGGTTCGGCACAGAAGCGTATGGTGCTTTCCATTCTGGATGGTGCGGCGCTGCTTTTTACCGGCATTGCTTACCTCAACGTGATGAGCCTTGCCGAGAGCACCGTCAGCCAGAACATTGAGCTGACCGTGCAGGCGGCTCAGAAGAGCGGCACCTTCCTCAAGGGCACCATGCCTACTATCGCAGCTATTGTGTGCTTTGTGGTGGCAGTCGTTATGATCGCCACCGGCATCCTCAACAAAAAGGCCGGCATCGGCGGCACCCCGGTGGTGTACGAAGACGATGACGATGATGAGGACGATGACTGACCCAAACAGACTTTGCAGCGATACACGACCGCTGTAACAGATAGAAAGGAGAATCTCCATGGCAGACACGACCAAGAAAAAGAAGAAAAAGAAGAACGGCAAAAAGACGGCGATCATCTGCATCATCGTGGCCATCGTCATCACGGTGCTGATGATCGTGGCAACGGTGCTGATGAACAAGTACTCCACCACCATGTCGTCCATCTTTGGCTTCGGCGAGATGCAGGTCACCCAGCTGGCC
>CAVDVT010000171.1:0-3463 GCA_963612415.1 bacterium
GGTACTGACCCTGATCTATGGTCTGCTCCGGGGCTTTGCTGCGGGAGACCTCATCGTCTGCGTGGTGGGTGCTGCCATTATGGGCGGCATGGTCATCTGGATGCACCGTGCCAACATTCAGCGCATCCGTGCGGGCAAAGAGTACCGCTTTGGCCAGAAGCACAAACAGTAAAAAAGTTCTGAAATCAAACAGCGCACCCCGGAACAGGAAAATTTCCTGCTGGGGTGCGCTGTTTTTGTGCGGAGAAGGGAAGCGGTTTGCCCGGTGTGCCTGCATAGGATCAGATTAGCAGAAAAAGTTTGCGAAAAAGGTTGACAAAAGGCAGCAGGACTGCTATAATAATCAACGTCGCAAGACACCAAACAAAATATGTGGGGGATTAGCTCAGCTGGGAGAGCGCTTGCATGGCATGCAAGAGGTCAGCGGTTCGATCCCGCTATTCTCCACCAAGGAAGACCAAGACGAACACAAAGATCTACATAGTAGATGGGTTGTTCGTCTTGTTTTGTTTTATGCCGATTTTGAATGTCAGAATGTGCCGAATGCGGCGTAATGTGTCGAAATATGCTGGAATGAGTTTAAGAAAAGAACATTTTCAATACAAATAGGAGGGCTGAACAATGTTATCAATGTATCCAGCTTGTTTTTACAAAGAGGATGATGGCTACCCGGTCATTTTTCCGGATTTGAATTACCTCGCAACGCAGGGCGACAGCTTTGAGGATGCAATGGAAATGGCCGTGGAGTGCCTTGCAGGCTATCTGTATACCGCACAGCGAGATGGTGATACAGTTCCTGCACCGTCTAAGCTGGCGGATGTTGACCCGGTAGCTGTTTCCAAAGAACTTGACCCGGACATGCCGGTGGGAGACGCCATCGTAAATTTGGTATCTGTGGATGTTGCAGAATATGCCAAAAAGCATTTTGAAAAGTCTGTCAAAAAGACGCTGTCCATTCCGGCGTGGCTGAATGACGCAGCTGTTGCACAGGGAATCAATTTTTCCCGTGTGTTACAGCAGGCATTGAAAGAACAGCTGCATCTGGTATAACAAAAAGGAGCCGCAAACCTGTGATGAGGGCTGCGGCTCCTGTCATACCATGATTTACTTTTCGCTGCTGTCTGCCGGAATCGAACCGACGCACACGGATTTTCAGTCCGCTGCTCTACCTGCTGGGCTAAAACGGCATGAAAAAAGCGCCCCTGCCCGGATGGGCAAAGACGCTTGCGATATTTAGGTTATCAGTCCCAATCAGCATAGTGCTGGCACTTGAGACAGGTTCTATGAGCTTTATCCCAGCTGCAGGGCGGCTTATCGTCTGCCTTCAGACAGAGGGAATCAGTACCGACATTGGATACCTCGAAGCACAGGCCGCAGTCGATTTTCCGGTTATAAATAGGGCAAAACCAATCTTCGAGTTTTACCGTGTTGCTAATGTGAAAGTCCATGCTTCTTTACCGCCTCCATCATTTTTTGCCGCCTTCATCCAATGGGCCAATGCTGGAAACATTTCCATCCTGCCCAACTGCAACAAAGTCAAGCTCGGAATAATAGCAGGTCTGGGTACCGTTGCGCTGAGACATTGCAACCTTGGAAGAACGAATGATACGTTCTGCATCCATCTTGCTGTTCCGTGTGGGGAAGCAGCGTTATTTTTCAGAACCCAGCCGCATTTTGAAATCGTGGTAGCCAAAATGCATCAGCTCCCGGCAGCGGCCATCGGCCTGCAGGAGCCAGATGGGCGGCAGGGGCATGCCGTTGAAGGTGTTGTTCTTGCAGGTGGTGTAGATGGCCATGTCGCCAAAGATGAGGCGGTCGCCCTCTGCAAGGGGAGAGGCAAAGCTGTAATCCCCCACCACATCGCCTGCAAGGCAGGTAGGGCCGCCCAGACGGATGGTGCAGGGCTTTTCGCCGGGTTCGCCCGCGTCCAGCAGAGGCGGGCGGTAGGGCATCTCGATGACATCCGGCGTGTGGCAGGCGGCGGACATATCCAGAATGGCAAGGCTGGTCTCGCCGTTGCGCAGGGTGTCCAGCACGGTGGTGACAAAATAGCCCGCATTCAGTGCCCAGGCCTCGCCGGGTTCCAGATAGACCTGTACGCCGTATTTCTGCTGCATCCGGGTGATGCAGGCTTCCAGCGTGGGCAGGTCGTAATCCGGGCGGGTGATGTGATGTCCGCCGCCAAAATTGAGCCACTGCATCCGGGGCAGCAGGTCACCGAAGGTTTTCTCCACGGCGTCCAGTGTAACGGCCAGGGCGTCGGAGTCCTGTTCACAGAGGGTGTGGAAGTGCAGGCCGTCCAGCAGCTCCGGCAGGGCCGGGTCTTCCTGCACGGCGGCGTCCCACTGGGCCCGGGTGGTGCCCAGACGGCTTCCGGGAGCGCAGGGGTCGTAGATGGCGTGACCCTCCTGGGTGGAGCATTCCGGATTGATGCGCAGCCCTGCGCTCTTACCAGCCGCCTTTGCGGCGGGGCCGAATCTGGCCAGCTGGCGGGGGGAGTTGAACACGATGTGGTCGGCGTAACGCAGCACCTCATCAAACTCGTCAGAGCGGTAGGCAGCGCAGAAGACATGGTTCTCCTTGTCCGGCAGTTCCTCCCGGCCCAGGCGGCTCTCGTACAGGCCGCTGGCCTCGGTGCCGGCCATGTAAGGGGCCAGCAGGGGGTAGAGGTCGTAGTTAGAAAAGGCTTTCTGTGCCAGCAAAATTTTGCAGCCGGTGCGCTGCTGCACTCCCAGCAGGATCTCGCCGTTGCGGCGCAGCTGGGCTTCGTCCAGCAGGTAGCAGGGGGTGGGCAGGGCGTTGAGCTGTTCTTCCGGGAGAGCCGCCAGCCCCGCAAAGGGCGGGCGGGTGTCGGCCAGCCGCATCAGTCCACCAGAGCCGGGCTGTGGCTCTCGGAGCGGGGCAGGCCGTACTTGTCCAGTGCATCCAGATACGGGTCCGGATCAAACTCCTCCACGGTGTGGACGCCCTTGGTGGTCCACTTGCCGGTCAGCAGCATCAGGGCGCCGCACATGGCAGGCACGCCGGTGGTGTAGCTGATGGCCTGAGAGCCGACCTCTTTGTAGCACTCCTGATGGTCACAGACGTTGTAGATGTAGTAGGTCTTGTCCTTGCCGTCCTTCTTGCCGGTAAAGATGCAGCCGATGTTGGTCTTGCCCTTGGTGCGGGGGCCAAGGCTTGCGGGATCGGGCAGCAGGGCCTTGAGGAACTGGATGGGCACGATCTCCTGTCCGTTGAACTGGATGGGAGTGGTGGACAGCATGCCCACATCTTCCAGACAGCGCATATGGTCGAGGTAGCTCTGGCCAAAGGTCATGAAGAAGCGGATGCGCTTTGCCTCCGGGATGTTCTTGGCCAGCGACTCGATCTCCTCGTGGTGGAGCAGGTACATATCCTTGTCGCCCACCTGATCGAAGTTGTACTCCCGCTTGATGCTCATGGCCTGGATCACCACCCAGTGACC
>CAVDVT010000171.1:3473-4304 GCA_963612415.1 bacterium
GCCCGGGTCAAAGCCGCTGCCCAGCAGGGCGGTCAGGCCGGCTTCCTCAAACTTTTTGGCGTAGGCCCACTGCCAGCTGTAATCAAAGTAGGCGGAGAAGCCGGCTTCCTTGCAGCGCTTCTCGTAAATAGCCCGCCACTCCGGGTCGTCGGTATTCTCAGGCTCGTAGTTGGCGGTGTCCATGTAGTTGACGCCGCAGGCAAGGCAGGCATCCATGATGGTCAGATCCTGATAGGGCAGGGCGATGTTCATCACCAGGTCGGGCTGGTAGCTCTTGATGAGGGCGATCACTTCGTCCACATGGTCGGCATCCACCTGGGCAGTGGTGATCTTGGTCGTGGTCTTGGGGGCCAGCTCAGCAGCCAGTTTGTCGCACTTTGCCTTGGTGCGGCTGGCAATGCAGATCTCGGTGAACACTTCGGGCACCTGGCAGCACTTGTGGATGGCAACGGAGGCCACGCCGCCGCAGCCAATGATCAGAACTTTGCTCATGATACGTTCTCCTTTTAAGTTGAAATGATGTTGAAATCAGCTTGATTTATGCCTGGAAGCCGGGCCAGCCCTTGTCCAGTGCGATCAGCAGCTCCCGCAGGGTCTTGCAGGCGGTGGCGGTGGAAACGCCGGAGTTGTCCAGCATGGGGGCCAGCTCGTTGAGGTCTGCGCCCACGATGTTGGCTTTGGTCACAGTGCGGATGGCGTCCAGCAGCTGCAGAAAGCTCACGCCGCCCGCCTCGGGGGTGCCGGTGCCGGGGAAGCAGGAGGGGTCCAGACAGTCCAGGTCGATGGTCAGGTAGACCGGAGCCTTGCTTTCGCACAGCTGCTGGGTCAGCT
>CAVDVT010000172.1:0-705 GCA_963612415.1 bacterium
TCTGCAGGATGCCCTCAGCATCGAACACCGGGCGCCCGGCCTGCTGCATCATAGCTTCAATGGCCGGTTTGGCGCAGGCAAAGTAATCCGGCGCGGAAGAAAGCTCTGCCGACAGGGCGGGGGAGACGTATTTCAGATCGGCCAGCCAGATGTCGATGTGCCCGCGCCATGCGGCTACGCTTTCCACCGTTTCGTAGCCGCCGGTGTTGCAGACGATGGGCAGGTGCAGCCCCTGCGCCCGGGCAAGATCCAGCGCGGCCATGATCCAGGGCTGCCACTGCCCCGGCGTGACCAGATTGATGTTGTGGGCACCCTGTGCCTGCAGGCTGAGGAAGATCTCAGCCAGATGCTCCACCGTGATCTCCTTGCCAAGCCCTTCGGCGCTGATGGGATAGTTCTGGCAGAAGCAGCACTTGAGGGTGCAGCCGGAAAAGAACACCGTGCCGCTGCCCCGGGTGCCGCTGATGCAGGGTTCCTCCCAGAAGTGGAGCGCGGCCCGGGCCGCTTTCAGGGTGCCGCCTGCCCCGCAGAAACCGGTGCGCCCGGCGGCGCGGTCGGCCCTGCACCGCCGGGGACAGAGTGTGCAGGCGGTGGGCGCAGCAGCAAACGTGATTTTGGGCATATTATCCAAGTCCTTTGCAAAAGATTTGACAGAATTGCTGTAAGGAGATTATACCATTTCTGACACAGGATGTGGTATACTAT
>CAVDVT010000172.1:715-4301 GCA_963612415.1 bacterium
GATGAACACCCAATTACAAAGAATGTGGTATACTATGGTAGAATATTGCATGCGATGCAAGAATACTGCATAATTGAGGGAGGAACTTATGCGTACCGAAAATGAGGAGATCCGGGATCATCTGAAATATCTGTCCCTGCTGGCGCGGGACTATCCCTCGCAGGCGGCGGCCGCCAGCGAGATCATCAGCACACAGGCCCTGCTCAAGCTGCCCAAGGGCACCGAGCATTTCATGAGCGACCTGCATGGCGAGAACGAGGCCTTTGTCCACATCCTGAATTCGGCTTCCGGCGTCATCCGGGAAAAGGTGGATATCGTGCTGGGCGACAGTGTTCCGGAACATGCCCGGGCAGAGCTTGCCACCCTGATCTATTACCCCAACGAAAAGCTGCCCCAGCTCAAGAACCGCTGTAAAGATGAGGAAGAACTGGAACGCTGGTACACCGAGACTCTGCTCCGGCTCATTGATATCTGCCGGCTGGTTTCTTCCAAACACACCCGGGAGCATGTGCGGGAGTGCCTGCCCTCCAGCTGCGGCTACATTCTGGACGAACTGCTCCACGCCCATTTTGAAGACCACGATAAAGACCTGTATTACGGCCAGATCGTGGGCAGCATCATTGAAAATGGCCGCGCCGACCGGTTCATCGTCCGGCTGTGTGAGCTGATCAAGCGGCTGGCCGTGGACAAGCTGCACATCGTGGGCGACCTGTTTGACCGCGGTCCCCGCCCGGATATCATTCTGGATCTGCTGATGCGCCACCACCATGTGGATATCCAGTGGGGCAACCACGATGTGGTCTGGATGGGTGCCGCTGCCGGCAGCCCCATCTGTGTGTGTACGGTGCTGAAGACCACCCTTGCTTACCACAACCACGCCATGCTGGAAGACTGCTACGGCATCAACCTGCGGCACCTGCAGCGGATGGCCGAGCAGTTTTACGGCAACGATGACCTGACCCTCTGGATGCCCCACACCGATGCTGCCCGGGGCCCCTACACTGAGGGAATGCTCCACCGTTGTGCGGTGATGCACAAGGCGGTCACCATCCTGATGCTCAAGATGGAGTGCAAGGTCATTGACCGGAACCCGGATTTCAAGATGCAGGGCCGGGACTTCCTGCGGCATATCAACTGGGACAAGGGGACTGTTACGCTGAACGGCAAGGAGTATCCCCTGCGGGATACCAGCTTCCCCACCGTGGACCCGAAAGACCCTGCTGCCCTCAACGACGACGAGCGGCTGGTGCTGCACAAGCTGGTGGAATCGTTCCGGCAGAGTGAGCGGCTGCAGCAGCACGTGGAATTTCTTTACGCCAAGGGCAGTGTTTATCACATTGAAAATGGCAATCTGCTCTATCATGGCGCAGTGCCCATGACCAAGAACGGCACCTTTGCCGTGGAGCGGTTCGAGGGCCATAACTATTCCGGCCGTGCCCTGATGGACTACTGTGACGAGCGGGCCCGCCGGGGTTACTTTGCCCCCGAGGGCAGTGCGGCCCGTCAGAGCGGTCAGGACTTTTTGTGGTATCTGTGGTGCGGCAAGCTTTCGCCGCTGTTTGGCCGCAGTGCCATGACCACCTTTGAGCGGCTTTACATCGAAGACCCGGCTACCCATGCCGAGATCAAGGATCCTTATTATACATGGTACGATGAGGAGGCCGCCTGCCGCCGCATTCTGGCGGAGTTCGGCCTGCCCGGCACCAGCCACATCGTCAACGGCCATGTGCCGGTGCGGGAAAAGAGCGGCGAGAGCCCCATCAAGGGCGGCGGTCGTCTGGTGGTCATCGACGGCGGGTTCTGCCGCGCCTACCACGACAAGACCGGCATTGCGGGCTATACGCTGGTGTATTCCAGCCGCACCATGTCCCTGCGCACCCACCAGCCCTTTGTCAGCGCGGAAAAGGCCGTGAACGAGAACATTGACATCGTGTCCCAGAAGAATATTCTGGAGACCGAGAACCACCGCATCCTTGTGGAGGAAACGGATGAGGGCGAAGTGCTGCGGGAGCGGGTGCATGACCTGAAACAGCTGGTCAAGGCTTACCAGCTGGGCTGGATCAAGGAGGCCCGCAGCGAGGACAGTGTCTGGTAAAGGGCAAACTTTTGTCAAATTTTTGAAACAAGAAACAAAAAATCAGAATATCTCCGAAGATTCTGGGCAAAACAGAAAATAATCCGGCAGTGAAAAAGGGGGCTTTGCTTTTTGCCCGAAGTTGTGTATAATAAGATAGCTGTATCGTGAGGGGATGTGCCCTGCGGTGCGCGGAGAGATCAAGATACACCCTGAGTGGCCCGGCCGGTGTGCGGGGCCTGCGACGAGGAGATTATAAAATTGGAAAAGTTTGTTATTACGGGCGGCAAGCCCCTGCACGGCGAAGTCACCATCTCCGGTGCGAAAAATGCGGCTGTGGGCATTCTGCCTGCCACCATTCTGGCGGCAGACGTCTGTGTGATCGAAAACCTGCCGGACATCAGTGATGTGGCCGTGAGCCTGAAGATCCTGAGCGTTCTGGGCGCACAGGTGCGGATGCTGAACAAGAATACCTACGAGATCGACACCACCCATCTGACCAGCACCAATGTCCCGGACGATCTGTCCCGGCAGATGCGCGCCAGCTACTATTTCCTGGGTGCGCTGCTGTCCCGTTTTGGCAAAGCACAGGTGGCCATGCCCGGCGGCTGCAACCTGGGCCCCCGTCCCATTGACCAGCACCTGAAGGTGTTCAGCGCACTGGGCGCTGAGGACAGCGTGGATTACGGCATGATCACCGTCCGCTCCAAGGAGCTGAACGGTGCCCACATCTTCTTTGATAAGGTCAGCGTGGGCGCTACCATGAACGGCATGCTCTCTGCTGTGATGGCAAAGGGCCAGACCATTCTGGAAAACTGCGCCAAGGAGCCCCATGTGGTCGATCTGGCAAACTTCCTGAATATGTGCGGCGCGGATGTACGCGGCGCAGGCACCGATGTCATCAAGGTGCGCGGCGTGGAAAAGATGCACGGCTGCACATACAGCATCATCCCGGATCAGATCGAGGCCGGCAGCTATATGGTGGCTGCTGCTGCCACCGGCGGCGATGTGCTGATCAAGAACGTTACCCCCAAGCATCTGGAACCCATTACCGCAAAGCTCCGTCGTGCCGGTGCAGAGGTGGAGGAGTTTGACGATGCAGTGCGCGTTTCCCGCAAGGGCGACATCCAGCCGCTGAAGATTAACACCATGCCCCACCCGGGCTTCCCCACCGATATGCAGCCCCTGATGGGCGTTCTGCTGAGCGTGGCAAAGGGCACTTCCACCATCACCGAGAGCGTGTGGGACAACCGCTTCCGCTATGTGGACGAGCTGCGCAAGATGGGTGCAGCGGTGCAGGTGGACGGCCAGGTGGCCGTGTTTGAGGGTGTGGAAAAGCTGAATCCCGCCCCCCTGCGTGCTTCGGACCTGCGGGCCGGTGCCGCCATGGTGGTGGCTGCCCTGATGGCCGACGGCACCAGCGAGATCGAGGAGATCGGCCATATTGAGCGCGGATACGAGAACATTGTGGAAAAGCTGCGCGGTCTGGGTGCAGATATCAGCAAGGTGGAG
>CAVDVT010000173.1:0-4207 GCA_963612415.1 bacterium
AGGTGCTGACCGATGGCTGGTATTGGAGCTTTACGGAAGCTGGCTCTGAAGGCCGGGCCGCAATTGCCTCTCACTTTGGGAGAGGTGGATTTGCGAAGCAAAGACGGAGAGGGCATGCCGTGAAGTAAGAGCAGGTGGCGGATATGAAAACCACTGTGGTTGTCAAAAACAACAAGATGCTTCCAGTTGCCCGGGAACTCCGGCGGAAGCTTACTCCACAGGAACGCAAGCTGTGGTATGAGCTTTTGCGCAGCTATCCAGTAAAATTTTACAAGCAGCGGATCATTGAATCCTTTGTGGTAGATTTTTACTGTGCAGATGCAAGATTGGTCATTGAACTTGACGGCTCACAGCATTATACTGAACAAGGGAAAGCCTACGACGAGGAGAGAAGCAAGGTGTTGGAACTTTATGACTTGAAGGTCATCCGTTTCACCAACCTTGAGATCGACCAGCAGTTTGAAACGGTATGCGAAGCCGTTGACCGAGAGGTGAAGGAACGAATATAGCTCCCCGGAAGCAGCATGCCCTCTCAGACAAAAGAGGGTCCCCGGAAGCGGCATGCCCTCTCAGTCAAAGCCTTTGGCTTTGCCAGCTCTCCCGAAGGGAGAGCCGACGCATATCCCAGATCCAGCAGGTGCTGACCGATGGCTGGTATTGGAGCTTTACGGAAGCTGGCTCTGAAGGCCGAGCCGCAATTGGCTCCCCCTTTGGGGGAGCTGGCGCGCTAGCGCCTGAGAGGGCATGCCGTGGAGTGAGAGCCAATGATATCTCCGGTTCAGCAGATACTATCCCTAAAAATTATTTCCCGCAGACAATTGCTTATTGCAAACAAAAAAGAAACAGGTGGACAATACTATGAGAGAGATCCAAGTTGCAGAAAACAAGACCCTGAAGCTGACCAACGTTCTGGCGCGGAAGGTGGAAGCTACGGAGCTGGGGAGCGTGGGCGTGATCCTGACCCAGATGCAGAACTTTATCAAGAGCCACAATGCCCTGCCGGTGGGCCCGGTGATCCAGTGCGTCAAGTTCAGTGCCGGCCCCAACCCCGAGCCGCAGATCTACTTCATGATGCAGGTGAACCAGCTGATCCCCCGGCTGGACCCCGGCTACCAGCAGGATGCTGTGCTGCGGGTGAAGAACTGCCTGTACGCCCACTACACCGGCCCCATGGACCACAGCAGTCTGGCAAGCCAGAAGCTGAACATCTATGCCTTTGAGCATGAGCTGACCATGACCGGCACCAGCTACAGCATCTATGTCAATCAGGACAGCGAAAACGGCGTCTTGGACGTCTTTATGGAGACGAAGTAACATGACCACGCGCATTCAAAACCTTTCCGATCTGCAGGACCGCCGCATCATGATGGAGAAAAAGCTGCCCCCCTTTGGGTATGCGCTCATCTTGTTTGTGGCCTTCCTCATGGTGTTCCTTGTGGTGTGGAGTACCCAGAACAAGCGCACCTACGTGAGCCAAAGCTCCGGCACGGTGCAGGCCGCCAACAAGACCTACATCATGTCCAGCTACTCCGGCTCCATTACGGAGCTGAACATCTCTGAGGGCAGCTATGTCAACGAGGGCGACCTCATTGCCCACATCAAAAGCACCGATCTGGACATCCAGCAGGACAACTACGAGAGCCAGCTGTCCATTTACAAAAAGCAGAAGTCTCAGTACGAAAAGCTGCTCAAGTCCATTCAGGACGACAAGAACTATTTCAGCGAGACCGACATCGACGACCAGCCCTACTACTACCAGTACGAGAGCTACAAGAGCCAAGTGTCGCAGAAAACCTTTGATGCTTCGCCCTATCAGGCGGCCGGTTACTCCGATGAGCAGATCAAGGCCCTGATGGAGCAGAACCAGAGCGAGGTGGAGAGCCTGTATTACAGCACCCTGCAGTCCATCTCGGCCAACCTGACCAGCGTTCAGGCCAACATCGACAACATTCAGGCCCAGCTGGATGCACTGTCCACCGGCGCCAACGATTACTACATCTATGCCCCCACCTCCGGCGTGATCCACATGGACACCCCCTACAAGGTGGGCATGGTGCTGAGCGCCGGTTCCGCGCTGGCCACTGTTGCCAGCGAGAACAGCGACCTTGAGGTGGTGGCTGCCGTTACCGTCAGCGACCGGCCGCTGCTCAGCGTGGGCGACCCGTGCAAGATCGCCATTACCGGCCTTTCGGAGTATTCCTACGGCACCCTGACCGGCACCGTTACCTCCATTGACAGCGATGTGACCTCCAGCACCAGCGGCTCCTACTACAAGATGACCATCAAGCCCGACAACACCTATGTGGTCAGCACCAGCGGCGACAAGGTGGATCTTTCCAACGGCATGAGCGTCACCGCCCGTGTGGAGTACGACGAACTGACCTATTTTGATTACGTGATGGAGGCTCTGGGCGTGCTGTTCCGCTAAAGCGCCCGCATCCACGCCCCAAGAGGTACGAACATGAAACTGAACCCGAAACAGCTGGCCGCGGGCGCGGCGCTGCTGGGTGTGCTGGCCTGCGCCGCCGCCCTGCCTGCCTCTGCCGCCAGCAGCATTACTACGCCGGTGGCGCTTGCGCTGCCCAAGCTGAGCTTCCCGTGGGACAGCGTGACCACCGAGAGCATCGACCCCGGCGCCTACGATGCCGCCCCCACGGTGGGCACGGCCCAGCAGCTGGCCCCGGTAACGGTGCCGGAGAACGCCGACAGCAAAAACGGCGTGACCTATGTCTCCGATAACCCCAACGTCGTCTCGGTGGACGCCGACGGTGTGGCACAGGCTGCGGGCCTTGGCACGGCAAACATCACCGCCACCTGCGGCGGGGTGAGCTGCACTTATACCATCACCACCCAGCCCGACGCCACCATGATCGCCACCGAAATGGACATCACGCTGGCTTCCAGCACCATTGCTGTGGGCGACACCACCACGCTTTCGCTCTCGGTGCTGCCCACCACGGCGGCCAATTATATCAGCGTCAGCCTGTCCTCCTCCAATGAGAAGGTGGCTACCGTGAACAACTTTGGCAAAGTGACTGGCGTTGCCCCCGGCAAGGCCACCATCACCGCCACCTCCGGCAATGTGAGCTGCTCGGCCACCGTGACGGTCGTGGCGTCCAGCACCAGCACCGTCACCACCCAGTCCATCTCCCTGAACACCAACTACGTGGTGCTGAAGCCCGGTTCTTCCAAGACCATCACCGGCAAGGTGTCGCCGTCTTCGGCCAGCCAGAGCCTGACCTTCAAGAGTCAGGACAAGAGCATCGCCACTGTCAGCAGCTCCGGTGTCATCACCGGCGTGGCCACGGGTGCCACCTCGGTGGTGGTGTCCAACGGCACGGCGTCCACCTCGGTCACGGTCATCGTGAACCGCACGGCGTCGGCTTCCGGCAGCGACAGCGACAACTCCGGGGACAGCACCGACGACGGCAGCCTTGACCCCGTTGTGGCCGACATCCAGAATGCGGCCGGGGACGAGATCTCGCTGCCCCAGAGCGAAGTGCCCGTTGTGACGGGCGAGATGCTGAACGCCCTGCGCACCACCGGCCGCAGCCTGATCCTGCTGGCCGACGACTACACCCTGCGCATCGACGGAAGCACCATCAAAAACACCCAGGGCGAGTTTGGCACGGCCCTGACGTTTGATCCTGCAGAGTACGGCCTGAGCTTCCAGCTGGGCGAGAGCGGGGCCCTGCCCTGCGTGGTGCAGATCACCCTGACCGGCGAGAACGCCGCGTACAGCCGCCTGTACCTGCACAACGCTGCCAGCGAGAAGTGGCAGTTCCTGAACAGCTACAAGGACGGCGTTATCACCGCCGACACTGCGGGCAGCTACCTGCTTACCAACCAGAACCTGCGCTTCACCAACATCAACTGGACCTTCTTCATTGCAGCCGGTGTCCTTACCGTTGTCTGCCTTGTGGCGTATATCGCCGTGAAGAAACGGTATTGGTTCTGGTAAGCGATCGGCGTAAAATAAAAGCAAAACAACACCCCCGCTCGTTGTGAGCGGGGGTGTTGTGGTATCAGCCCTCTCGGGAAAAGTTTGCGTTAAAGGAGTGCCTCATAATTTTGGCGGCCATAGAAAAAACGAAGCAGGTAGACGATCTTCTGTGCGTCATCTACGCGGTAAATGAGCAGATAGTGCCGGATGACGGCTTTCCGGTAACCTTTTGCGGACAGGTGAAGGTTACGGCACTGCTCGTAG
>CAVDVT010000174.1:0-4190 GCA_963612415.1 bacterium
GGTGGTGTAAGCTTCCTCGCTGGTCTCCCAGTTCACAGCCTTGTAGTTGCAGGGGCCGTACATGGCGTTGATCTTGCTGTACTCGTTGGCGTGGGTCAGGCACCAGGTCACATCGTACACAGAGGGGAAGATCAGGTTCTCCTCCAGGAAGTATGCCTCAGCCTTTGCAAAGGCTGCATAGCGGGCGTCGGTGTCGTCCACAATGGCCTTGCCTTCGTTGACCAGATCGGTGAACTGCTCGTAAGCATCCACCAGCTCGCTCTGGTAATCGGCAGCGCCGTTCTCCACAATGCCCTCGATGTTGGTCAGGTTGCAGCTGTAGTAGGCGTTGTCGTCGTGGACAATGGCCTGGGTCAGGAAGTTGACAGGATCGCCGAAGTCAGCGCCCCAGCCCATGTGGATGAAGCTGTGCAGCTTGGGTGCCACAACTTCCTTCATGGTGGAGGAGACGAAGGTCTCGATGTCCAGCACGATGAAGTCATCGCCGAAGCTGTCGGTGAAGCACTGCTTCAGCACAGTTGCGGTGTCCAGTGCGGTGGTGGAACCGGCCAGGATGTGGTAAGCGCAGTGGACAGGGAAGGTGACGCCGATGGCGCTCAGCTCGTCCATAGCCTGCTTCTTCAGGTCAGCGATGTCGCCGTTGTTGGCGCGCAGACGCTTCATGGTCTCACCGTCGTACTTCTCGCCGTCCAGACCGATCTCGCGGGCCACCAGAGTGGTGTAATCGGTGCCGTCGGTGGTGTAGCACAGGCCGCTCATGGTGAAGAAGTCGTTCTCGCACTTCAGCGGGTTGATGGGGTTGTAGCGGGTGTAGAACTTGGTCAGCTCCAGACCCTTGGAGAAGCACTGGCGGAATGCCTTGTTGGCAATGGCCTTGTTCCAGTTCTCATCGGGGGTGCCGTCCGCATTGCGCTTGTCGTAGTTGAAGATGAAGCAGTAGCTGAACTTCTTGGGGCGCTTCTCGCACAGCTGCTGATTATACTCGTTGGAAGGATCGGCCTGAATGGTGGTGATGCTGCTCTCGCCCAGATCCACTTCGTCCAGCTCGCGGTTCTGGTACAGCTGCAGGCTGATGGAACCGTCGCTGATCATGGTGATGGTCAGGCGCTCAAAGCGGCTCACGTTCTCAGCATCGTAGTAGCTGGGATTGGGGATGTAGCTCTTGGTGTTGCCCTGGATATACTCCTCGATCAGGTACGGGCCGTTGTACCACATGTTGGTGTTGTCGCAGCCGCGGAAGCCCTCGATGCCCAGCTCCTCGATCAGAGCGGGAGCAACGGGGTAGAAGCTGTTGTAGGCAGCCACGGTGTCAAAGTAGGGGCAGGGATCCTTGCAGGTGAACACCAGGGTGTAATCGTCCGGAGCCTCAATGCCCACACCGGCAGCCAGCATATCCTCGTAGGTCATGTCGGCAGCAGCGTCGCCGGCATTCTTGGTCTGCTCGTAGTAGTCGTAAGCGCCCACAACGGTGTCGTTGGGCATGGAGGTGTTGTTGGCCTCGTTCTTGTAGGCGTTCATGACCCACTCAAAGCCAACCAGGAAGTCCTTGGAAGTCAGGTGATCCTTGACTTCGCCATTGGCGTCCACCCAGTCCACATCGTCACGCAGGTGGAAGGTCCACACGGTGGAATCCTCGTTGTGTTCCCAGCTGGAAGCAATGGCGGGCACTACCTTGCCGTAGCAGTCAAAGCTCAGCAGGCCGTCCCACAGGTTGGTGATAACGTTGGCGTCGGAAGCCTGCTGGGTGTACAGCATGTTCCAGCTCTCCAGCTCACGGTTGCCGCTCTCCCAGCTGATGAACTCCTTCAGCGGGGTGGAACCGGTGGTGTTGGGGGCCTCGGCGCCGGAAGTAGCGGTGCTTGCGCTGCCGTTGTCGGACTTGTTGCCGCCGCAGGCTGCCAGCAGGCTGGCAGCGCCCACAGCGCCTGCACCCTTCAGGAAGGTGCGGCGATCAAAATTGATGCTCATTGGATTGATCCTCCCAGATCTTTTTGGCGCGGCGGATGCCGCGCATTCCTATTCCTAAATGCAGACCGGCCGCTGCACCTCCAAAAAATGCACAAGAAGGTGCAAAAGCCGGACGATGGGTATTTTAGCACTGTACTGGAAAGAAGTCAATCCAAAGGAGCCCTAAATTGGAAACAAAACGGTGACAAAACCTTTCAAGAGAAAAGATTTCAGAACACACGGCTATAAAATGAAAAGAATTGTATGTGTACCAAGAACAGACAAAACCGGAGACCTGTCCTTGGTGCGCACACAAGGGGCGCTATCTTTTTTCACAAAATCATGCTACAATAAAATGGATACTGTTTCAGGTAAAAAGGAGTCCCTTCATGAAAAAGCTGACCGCGATGTACAAGCGCTATATGTTCCACCCCATTTTGTATAAAACCGTTACCCGCACTTCCATTGTTGCCGTGCTGATGCTTCTGTGGGAGCGCTATGTCAGCGATGGCACCTTTACCATCTGGGAAGCCCCGGGCTTTCTGTGCGGGGTGGTGCTGCTGATCTGGGCCTGGATCGACTACCTGCGGCTGGACGGCGTGACCATCCATCACCTGCTGGAGGAGTTCAAGGGGCAGGGCAAACGGCAGAAGAAGTTCCATTCCACCCGCTCCATCATCGACTATGCCGACGAAAAGATCGTCTCCTTTGAGGAGCTGGAACCGGAGGAGCGCACCTACTGCAGCATGCTCTCCAATCTGGTGCTGGGCCTTCCTCTGGTGCTGGCGGCCCTGATCGCCAGCGCACTGTAAGGGGGAAGCGGCATGGAACAGGAACACAAGCAGCTGGTGGTGGGCATCCTTGCCCACGTGGACTCCGGCAAGACCACCCTTTCGGAAGCGCTGCTCTACGGCACCGGCACCATCCGCAAACTGGGCCGGGTGGATCATAAGGACGCTTTTCTGGATACCGATGCGCTGGAAAAGGCCCGGGGCATCACCATCTTCTCCAAGCAGGCCCTGTTCACCACCGGCAATGCGGACATCACTTTGCTGGACACCCCCGGCCATGTGGATTTTTCCACCGAGACCGAGCGCACCCTGCAGGTGCTGGACTACGCCGTGCTGGTCATCAGCGGCACCGACGGGGTGCAGAGCCACACCGAGACCCTCTGGCGGCTGCTGCGGCGGTACCACATTCCCACCTTTGTTTTTGTGAACAAGATGGATCTGCCCGGGCCGGGCCGGGAAGCCGTGCTGACCCAGCTGAACCGCCGCCTGGGCGATGGCTTTGTGGATTTTGGGGCTGACCAAGACGCCCGGAACGAGGCGCTGGCCGTCTGTGATGAGCGGCTGATGGAAGCTGTGCTGGACACCGGCACTCTCACCGATGCCGACCTCATTCCGGCCATTGCCCGGCGGCATGTGTTCCCCTGCTGGTTTGGCTCGGCCCTCAAGCTGCAGGGCGTGGAAGACCTGCTGGACGGTCTGGCCCGTTACACCCGCCCGGCCCCGGCGCTGGAAGCCTTCGGTGCCAAGGTGTTCAAGGTCAGTCAGGACGAGCAGGGAGCCCGCCTGACCTGGCTGCGGGTCACCGGCGGCCAGCTGAAGGTCAAGGCCCAGCTCACCGGCGAAGCCGACGGGGAGCCCTGGGCCGAAAAGGCCAACCAGCTGCGGCTCTACTCCGGTGCAAAGTATACGCTGGCCGAGAGCATCGGCCCCGGGCAGGTGTGTGCGGTCACCGGCCTGACCAAAGCCCGCCCCGGCGAGGGGCTGGGGGCGGAGCGGGACAGTGACCTGCCTGTGCTGGAACCGGTGCTGAGCTATCAGGTGCTTCTGCCCGAAGGGGCGGACGTCCACGCGGCGCTGGGCAAGCTCCACCGGCTGGAGGAGGAAGAACCCCAGCTCCATGTGGTCTGGAACGAGACGCTGGGCGAGATCCATGTCCAGCTCATGGGCGAGATCCAGCTGGAAGTGCTGAAAAGCCTGCTGGCCGAGCGCTACGGCCTGGAAGTGAGCTTTGGCCCCGGCGGTATATTATATAAGGAAACCATCACCGAAGCCATGGAGGGCGTGGGCCACTACGAGCCCCTGCGCCACTATGCGGAGGTTCACCTCAAACTGGAACCGCTGCCCCGCGGCAGCGGGATGCAGTTTGCCGCCGACTGCCGGGAGGAAGTGCTGGACAAGAACTGGCAGCGGCTGGTGCTGACTCATCTGGAAGAACGACAGCACAAAGGCGTG
>CAVDVT010000175.1:0-4168 GCA_963612415.1 bacterium
ACGATAAGGGTATCGGCAACGGTATCTCTCTGTTGATCTTCTCCTCGATCGTTTCCAACTGGTCCAGCGTCTACACCACTGTCACGGGTCTGCTGACCCGCGCAGCGGCTGGCGAGACCAAGTTCTATATCCTGCTGCCCCTGCTGGTCGTGCTGGCACTGGTCGTGATCGTGTTCATCGTCATCATGACGAACGCAGAACGCCGCATCACCATCCAGTATGCCAAGCGCGTGGTGGGCCGCAAGCAGATGGGCGGGCAGAACAGCTACCTGCCCCTGAAGCTGAACATGAGCGGCGTTATGCCCATTATCTTCGCTTCCGCTCTGGTTTCGATCCCGGGCACCATCGGCAGCTTCCTGCAGATCGATCAGGCAGCACATCCGTTCTGGTATGCGTTTTTCCATACCTTCAACTATACGTCGCTGCTCTACATCATCATCTACCTGCTGCTGATCCTGGCCTTCAACTACTTCTATGTGGCCATCCAGTACAACCCCGTGGAGATCGCCAACAATCTGCGCCGCAACAACGGCTCGATCCCCGGCTTCCGTCCCGGCAAGCCGACCAGCGATTTCCTGACCCGCACCCTGAACAAGATCACCCTGATCGGTGCCGTGTTCCTGGCTGCGGTGGCTGTACTGCCGATCATTCTGGGCAACCTGACCGGTATGAGCATCCAGCTGGGCGGTACCAGCCTGCTGATCGTTGTTGGTGTGGCACTGGATACCACCCGCAGCCTCGACAGCTTTATGACGATGCGCAACCACAAGGGCTTCCTGGGTTGATCTAAAACAAAAGCACTGATGTGAGAAAGCACTGGAAAGGAGAGCATGCTCGTACTTTTCAGTGCTTTTTTGCTTTGAGAGGGCGTTAGTCCTTTCAAACAAAGAAAATTGATCCTTTGAACAGAAGGAAAGGAATGATCCTATGAATCTGATCCTGTTGGGCGCCCCCGGCGCCGGTAAAGGCACGCAGGCCGAGATCATCTGCGCAAAACTGAACATCCCCTCCATCAGCACGGGCAACATCCTGCGCGCTGCTGTTAAGGAAGGCACTGAGATGGGCCTGAAGGCAAAGAGCTTTATGGACGCTGGCGCTCTGGTGCCCGATGAAGTCATCATCGGCATCCTGAAGGACCGCCTGGCCGAGGCTGACTGCGCAAACGGCTTCATTCTGGACGGTGTGCCCCGCACCATTGCACAGGCCGAGGCCATTGAGACCATGGGCATCCGCATCGACAAGGTGCTGGAGCTGTCTGTGGCCGATGATGTCATTGTGGAGCGCATGAGCGGCCGCCGCGTCTGCGAGAAGTGCGGCGCAAGCTACCACATCATCAACAAAAAGAGCAAGGTCGAGGGTGTGTGCGACCTGTGCGGCGGCAAGACGGTCATCCGCAAGGACGACCAGCCCGCAACCGTGCTGGACCGCCTGAAGGCATACCACGAGCAGACCGAGCCGCTGGTGGCATTCTACCGTGAGCGCGGCAAACTGGCAGTGATCCCGTTCTGCCCCTCCATTGAGGAGACGACGGCTGAAGTCATGAAGGCTTTGGAGGCATAAACGTGATTCAGATCAAAAATGCGAAAGAACTGGACGGAATGCGCCGGGCAAATGCCCTGAGCGCAGCTGCCCTGAAGTACGGCGGCCAGCACATTGAGGCTGGCATGACGACCTGGGAGCTGGATAAGCTGATCTATGATTTCATTGTGAAGCATGGCGGCATCCCCAACTTCAAGGGACTGTACGGTTTCCCGGGAACGGCCTGCATCAGCCTGAATGATACCATCATCCACGGCATCCCGTCGCATGATATCGTCATCCGTCCGGGTGACATCGTGAGCATCGACACCGGTGCCAAGGTGGATGGCTTCAACGGCGACAACGCCTGCACCTATGCGGTGGGCAAGATCGACCTGGAAGCCCAGCGCCTGCTGGATGTGACCAAGGCTGCCCTGTACAAGGGCATTGAGCAGGCCAAGGCTGGCAACCGCGTGGGAGACATTGGCTACGCTGTGCAGAGCTACTGCGAAGATGCAGGCTTCTCTGTGGTGCGCGAGTTCGTGGGCCACGGCACCGGCCGTGAGCTGCACGAGGACCCGGAAGTGCCCAACTACGGCCACCAGGGCCGCGGTCCCCGTCTGGTGCCCGGCATGACCATTGCCATTGAGCCCATGATCTGCCAGTACGACTGCAAGATCACCCAGGCAAAGGACGGCTGGACGGTCAAGACCAAAGACGGCGGCCTGGCTGCGCACTTTGAACACTCCAACGCGATCCTGAAGGATCACACCGAGATCATGACCCGCTTCTGGGACGATCCCGATTTTGACCCTGAAACGTTCAGCCTGAAGTAAGCTGAAACCCGAAGGCCTCCCCGCAAGGGGAGGTCTTTTTGCTTACGGGGGTCATTCTTTGTGCAATTCCTACAAGTTTTGGTGAAAAGTTTTCATCTTCCCGGTGCCAGACGTGCAAAGCGCGGGCAGGAAAGAGCGCATTTGAAAATGTGAGAATTTTTTAGCGGAAATACGGAAAAAACACTTGCAAAACGGATGCAAAAGGTGTATAATCTATAAATGGCCGTGACAGCCAGATGCTTTCTCGGTGGACAGGGATTTTCTGCCCACTTTGCGGATTTTGTGCCGCAGGAGATGAAGTATGTGGCGGTTATCGCCGCCTGTCCGTCAATTCATGGCAAACTGAGCAGATCCAATGAGGAGGCAAATAGCTTGTCTAAAGAAGACGTCATCGAGATCGAAGGCATTGTGCGTGAAGCCATGCCCAACGCCATCTTTAAGGTGGAAATGTTGAGCGAGGATAAGAACACCGGGAAGCTCACTCCCAGTGGCCACATCCTCTTAGCGCACATCTCCGGCAAGCTGCGGACCAATTTCATCCGTATCCTGCCCGGGGACAAGGTTACCGTAGAAATGTCGCCCTATGACTTGTCAAAGGGCCGCATCACCTGGCGCTCCAAATAAGTGTCAGGGCATCAACCAAAAGGAGGTTCAACATCATGAAGGTCAAGCCTTCCGTGAAACCCATCTGCGAAAAGTGCAAGGTCATCCGCCGCAAAGGCCGCGTGATGGTCATCTGCCAGAACCCCAAGCATAAGCAGCGCCAGGGCTAATTCGGGCGCCTGGGGGTCAAGTGCGTAGAGTCCCGGCGCAGACCCCGACACTGACATGGGATGATTTTTGGAGGAAACTACTATGGCACGTATTGCCGGCGTTGACCTGCCCCGCGAGAAGCGCGTTCAGGTGGGTCTCACCTACGTTTACGGTATCGGTCAGACCACTGCTAACAAGATCCTGGAAGCAACTGGCATCAACCCCGATACCCGCGTCAAGGATCTGACTCTGGAAGAAGAAGCAAAGATCCGTGACTACATCGATCAGGCTAACATCATCGTTGAGGGCGACCTGCGCCGCAACGTTGCTCTGGACATCAAGCGCCTGGTTGAGATCCAGTCCTTCCGTGGCACCCGCCATCGCAAGAATCTGCCCTGCCGTGGCCAGCGCACCAAGACCAATGCACGTACCTGCAAGGGTCCCAAGCGCACGGTCGCTAACAAGAAGAAGTAAGGAGGATTTGAGAAATGGCAAGTGCAAATAACGCCAAGAAGGGCGCAAATGTCCGCATGAAGCGGAAAGAGCGCAAGAACATTGCTGCTGGTCAGGCTCATATCCAGTCTACCTTCAACAATACTGTTGTCACCATCACCGACCTGCAGGGTAATGCAGTGTCTTGGTGCTCCTCTGGCTCCCTGAACTTCCGCGGCAGCCGCAAGAGCACTCCGTTCGCAGCACAGTCCGCAGCTGAGACTGCTGCCAAGACTGCGATTGAGCATGGCATGAAGACTGTTGAAGTCTACGTCAAGGGCCCCGGTGCTGGCCGTGAGTCCGCTATCCGTGCGCTTCAGGCTACCGGTCTGGAAGTCACCCTGATCAAGGACGTGACCCCCATTCCCCACAACGGCTGCCGTCCCCCGAAGCGCCGTCGTGTCTGATCGAAGGAGGAAATTGAATTATGGCAAAGAATACGCAGCCTATCGCAAAGCGTTGCAAGGCCCTGGGCATTTCTCCTGCGGTCATGGGCTATGCAAAGAAGAATACTACCCGCAACTCCAATGGCAATATGCGCAAGAAGCAGTCTGAGTACGCTACTCAGC
>CAVDVT010000176.1:0-4147 GCA_963612415.1 bacterium
TCACCCATTTTGGCATCAGCGGGCCGCTGACCCTCAGCGCGTCCAGCCACCTGGGCGACATGAAAAAGCACAAGTATCATGCGGAGATCGACCTGAAGCCCGCCCTGAGCGAGGAACAGCTTTACGACCGCATCACCCGGGACTTTGCCCTGCTGGCAAACCATGCGGCACAGGGGGCGCTGGTCAAGCTGCTGCCGGCCAGCATGCAGCCGGTGATGGTGGCCCGCTGGGGCATCGATCCGGCCACCAAGGCCAACCAGATCACCCGGGAGCAGAAGCGGGAACTGGTGCAGTTGATGAAACACTGGAAGGTGCCCATCGACGCCCGGGGCGACCTGGCCCATGCCGTTATCACCAGCGGCGGTGTGTCGGTGCGGGAAGTGGACCCCAAGACCATGCAGAGCAAAAAGGCGCTGGGCCTGTATTTTGCAGGCGAGGTGCTGGATGTGGACGCCTACACCGGCGGCTACAATCTGCAGATCGCTTTCTGCACCGCACAGGGCTTTGCAAACAATCTGTAATATTATTATAAGGAGCAGTCAATATGGTTTCAGTTGCAATCGACGGGCCTGCGGGTGCAGGCAAATCCACGCTGGCGCGGCGTCTGGCCGCAGACCTGGGCTACATCTATGTGGACACCGGGGCCATGTTCCGCACCATCGGCCTGTATGCCCTGCGCAAGGGCGTTGACCCCAAGGACAACGCTGCTGTCAACGCTCTGCTGCCCGAGATCGGCCTGCAGGTGGAGTGCGTGGACGGGGAGCAGCATATCTATCTGAACGGCGAGGATGTCAGCACGGCCATCCGCACCGAGGAAGCCGGCATGGCGGCCTCGGCGGTGGGTGCGAATCCGGAAGTCCGCGCCTTCCTGCTGGAGCTGCAGCGGAACATGGCCAAGACCCAGAGCGTTCTGATGGACGGCCGCGACATTGGCACCGTGGTGCTGCCCAACGCAACGGTCAAGATCTTCCTGACGGCAGCCCCGGAGGCCCGGGCCAAACGCCGCTGGAAGGAATATCAGGAAAAGGGCGTGGAGGTCTCGTTTGAGGATGTGCTGGCGGATGTGAAGCAGCGGGATTATCAGGACACCCACCGCGCCGCCGCTCCCCTGAAGCAGGCGGAGGACGCTGTGCTGCTGGACACTTCCGACCTCAATTTTGAACAGAGCCTTGACGCCATGAAAAAGATCATTGCTGAAAAAGTTGATTAAGGGATGGCGGGGAGTTTCCCAAAGCAAGTGTCCGCTGGGGTGGGACCCTGCTGCCGCAGGCAGTAGGGCGGGCGATGGAATGGCCCGAATCACTTGCGTGGGAAAGCTCCCCGATGGCCCGTAACATACAGGAAATAATTACATGATTCTATACTATATTTTATTGCCTTTTGCGTGGATCCTGTTCCACCTGGGCTTCCGGGTCCATGCCATTGGCCGCGAGAACCTGAGCAGGGTGCAGACCAAAGGCTGCATCCTTGCCCCCAACCATATCTCCGCCATCGACCCGGTGTTCGTGGTCATCACCCGGTTCTGGGGCAGGCGGATGCTGATCTTTGCCAAAAAGGAACTGTTTGAGATCAACCCGCTCCTGAGCTGGTTCTTCCGCTGCTGCGGCGGACTGTGTGTCCGGGGCACCAAGAGCGAGCTGGATGCCATTGACAAAACGGTGGAGGAATGCCGCAGCGGCGGCACCCTGCTCATCTTTCCGGAGGGCACCCGCGAAAAAGAGGGAAAGTTCCTGCCGCCCAAGAGCGGCCTGTTCGTCATTGCGGCGCAGGCGGCCGTGGATGTGGTGCCGGTGCGCATCGTCTACGACACGCCGGATGGCAGGATGCACCTGTTCTGCCGGGTGAATGTGATCTACGGCGAGCCGATGCCCGCCGCCCAGTTTGCCATGGAGGGCCGCCGGGACATGAAGGCTCTGCGGGCCAACAAGCAGGCACTGCTGGACACCTGGGAAAAGTTAGGAGGATAACAATGGAGATCCGTTTGGCAAAGACTGCCGGTTTCTGCTTTGGCGTGAACCGTGCCGTGGAGCTGACCTATAACCTGCTGGACGAGGGCCACAAGGTGGCTACCCTTGGCCCGCTGATCCACAACCCGCAGGCGGTGGCCGACATGGAAAAGCGCGGTGCCCTTGTGGCGGACACGGTAGATGATATCCCCACCGGGTACGAGGTCATCATCCGCAGCCACGGCGTGCCCCGCACCATCTACGACACGCTGGAGCAGCGGGGCCTTGTGTACCACGACGCCACCTGCCCCTTTGTGAAGAAGATCCAGAGCATTGCGGCCAAGGCCGAAGCCGAGGGTGCGGTGCTTCTGGTGGCCGGCGACGCCGCCCACCCGGAGGTGCAGGGCATTGTGGGACATACCCGGGGAGAGGTATTTGTATTCAGTGATCTGGACGAGCTGAAGGCCTGGAAAGGCCCTTCTGACCCCCAAAAGCCCATTTTTGCGGTTGCACAGACCACATTTCAGGTAACAAAATGGCAAGAAAGTTCGGAGTTTCTCAAAAAAGCCTATACAAACGCCCGAATTTTTGATACAATATGTAATGCGACGTGGGCGAGGCAACAGGAAGCGGAAGACCTCAGCCAACAATGCGACATCATTGTTGTCATTGGCGGTCATCATTCTTCCAATACCCAAAAGCTGGTACAGGTCGCCGCAAAACACACGCGAGCCGTAACGGTCGAGACAGCGAGCGAACTTCGGCCGGAATGGTTTGCAGATGTTAAAACGGCGGGCGTCACAGCCGGGGCTTCAACGCCATCGTCTATTATTGAGGAGGTACTTAACAGTATGAGCGCAGAAATCAATGACAGCATGAGCTTCGAGGAGATGCTGAACGCATCCGAGGAGAAGCGTGTTCATGCAGGCAGTATTGTGAAAGGAATCGTGACCAGCATCTCTGCCAACGAGATCCAGGTGGATATCGGTGCGAAGCAGACCGGCTTTGTCAAGCTGAGCGAGCTGACCGATGATTCCTCCGCCAAGGTCGAAGACCTGGTGAAGGTTGGCGATGAGCTGGACCTCATCGTCGAGAAGGTTATGGATCAGGACGGCGTTATCCAGCTCTCCCGCAAGAAGCTCGCATCTCGCAAGGGCATGGAAGAAATCGCCAAGGCTGCTGAATCCGGCGAAGTCGTCGAGGGCGATGTCACCGAGTTCAACAAGGGCGGCGTTGTCGTCAATGTCAAGGGTGTTAAGGTGTTCGTCCCCCGTTCTCAGGCCACTATGCGCCGCGACGAGGACTACACTGCTCTGGTTGGCCAGCATGTCCAGCTGGTCGTTACCGAATGCTCCGGCCGCAAGATCGTCGGCAGCATCAACAAGGTCACCGCTGAGCAGAACAAGGCTAAGCGTGAGGAGTTCTGGGCAAATGTCGAAGTGGGCAAGACCTACACCGGCGTTGTCAAGAGCCTGACCTCTTACGGTGCATTCGTCGATATCGGCGGTGTGGACGGCCTGTGCCACATCAGCGAGCTGAGCTGGAACCGCATCAAGCATCCCTCCGAGGTTGTCTCCGTTGGTGACACCATCGAAGTGTATGTGAAGGACATCGACACCGAGAACCACAAGGTTTCTCTGGGCTACAAGAAGGCTGAGGACAACCCCTGGGAGCAGCTGAAGAACAACTACCCCATCGGCAGCACCTTCCATGCTCCGGTCGTGTCCCTGACCAAGTTCGGTGCTTTCGTCCGCATCCTGCCGGGTGTTGACGGTCTGGTCCACATCAGCGAGATCAGCAATGACCGCGTTGAGAAGGTCTCTGACGCACTGAAGGTCGGCGATATGGTCGACGTGAAGCTGCTGGATGTCGACTTCGACAAGAAGCGCATCAGCCTGTCCATGAAGGCTCTGCTGAACGACGACGCTGAGTAATCAGTTCTTCGCAAAGCGCAGTCTCTGACACAATGCGACTGACAGCCCCGTTGCCGGGTAACGGCGGCGGGGCTGTTTTTTATTAAACCTCTCAGTCAAAACCTTCGGCTTTGCCAGCTCCCCTAGTAGGGGAGCCCTTGGCATGACGGGCAGCTTGCTGCTGGATGCGAATGCCCGATATGGCGCAAAATGCCGGGCTCCGCTGCTGAGGGAAAGTGAGTTCTATGATAAAATGGCTTAAATCCCATTGGGAGGTCATCTCTTACC
>CAVDVT010000177.1:0-2151 GCA_963612415.1 bacterium
CTCGTCGTACTCATAGCAATCGGCGCTGCGCACCACCTTGAAATTCAGGCCCAGGAAATCCTCGTAGGAGTAGGTGCGGAAATCCTGCGGAAGGTCCACGTTCTGGTTCTGGGCGAACTGCTGGATCATCTTGTCCAGCTCGGCGTTGTCCCGCAGGCCCAGCGCATAGAGGGCGTAATCCGTGATGGAGCCGTCTGCACCCAGCACGGCCACGCACTCGTTGTAGCTTTCGGGCCAGCGTCCGGCCTTGACCTCATACTGAGAATCGTACAGGGTGCTGCTGGAAGGCAGCTGGTAGAAGACGCTGGTGTTCATCATGGAGGACATCATGCTGTTGGTGGAACTGGTGGAGCTGATGCCCAGCGAGGAAAGGGAAGAGTCCGGATTTACCTGCCGGATGCTGCCGTCCGCATCCTCGCGGTAGATCTGGGGCTGTACATTATAAGAATACTCCACCGAGGAAACGCTGCCGGAAAGATCCACGGCGTCGCTTTCCAGATAGGTCTTCAGGCTTTTCAGGTCGTTGGAGGTGATGCCGGAGACCATCTGAGTGATGAGCTGGCGCACCGGCACCATGCCCTCGCCCAGGTCGGCGGTGCTGGTCTGGCTGGGCATGTCGGCAGCCAGCAGGCTGGTCAGGTCCATGCCGCTGCTCAGGATCTGCAGGGGGTACTCTGAAAGGGTGTCCCGCTCCATGTCCGCGATATACTGGTTGACACCGGTGGACAGCGAGATGATGAGCGCAATGCCGATGATGCCGATGGAACCTGCGAAGGCGGTGAGCAGGGTACGGGTCTTTTTGGTGCGCAGGTTGTTGAAGCTCAGGGAGAGGGAAGTCAGCCAGGACATGGAGGAATGGCCCATGTTCTGATGCACCGCCGGTGCGGCAAGAGCGGTGTCCGGCTCATAGGGGTCGGTGTCGGAGCGGATGACGCCGTCCTTCAGGTTCACGATGCGGGTGGCGTACTGCTGGGCCAGCTCCGGGTTATGGGTGACCATGACCACCAGCCGGTCTTTTGCCACTTCCTTCAGCAGCTCCATGACCTGGATGCTGGTCTCGCTGTCCAGTGCGCCGGTGGGCTCGTCGGCCAGCAGGATGTCGGGGTTGTTGACCAGGGCGCGGGCAATGGCAACGCGCTGCTTCTGGCCGCCGGACATCTCAGAGGGGTGCTTGTGGAGCTGATTGCCAAGCCCCACCTGCTGCAAGGCCTCGGTGGCGCGGCGTCTGCGCTCGGCACCCGAAATGCCGGAGATGGTCAGGGCCAGCTCCACATTGGCCAGCACCGTCTGGTGCGGGATGAGGTTGTAGCTCTGGAACACAAAGCCGATGGTGTGGTTGCGGTAGGAGTCCCAGTCGCGGTCGGTGTATTTCTTGGTGGAAATGCCGTTGATGACCAGATCACCGCTGTCGTAGCGGTCCAGACCGCCGATGATGTTCAGCAGGGTGGTCTTGCCGGAGCCGGAAGGGCCGAGGATGGCCACAAACTCATTATCGCGCAGGTTCAGACTGACGTCGTTCAGTGCGATCTGCACCAGATCACCGGTCTTGTACTCCTTGCGGATCTTTTTCAATTGAAGCATAGGTGGATTCCCTTTCGTTGGGTCTGCATCCGGCAGCGGGCAGCCCGCCCCGGAAAAATAAAAAGAACGGATTTATTTTAACAGATGAATGTGAACAAACCGTTGATTCCGGGAAACAAATAGCGGAAAAACGTTCCAACGCCAAAAAACGAAATTTCGGCATCAATCGACGCATTTTGACGCTTTTTCGGGGATTGAATCTTTCGGAACGGGTCTATACAATAGTAATACAAGACACATTCCGGCAAAGAATGCGTCGGACTGCGGCAAGGGGGAAGGTTTGGTTGACGGAAAGGCGCGTTTCAAAACTGCGTGTGGCACTGGTGAGCTACGACGAGCGGGAACTCCGTGTCCGGAAAAATTATCTGGAGGAGCAGAACCCGGCGCTTTCCTGTGCCTGCTTCAGCAGCGGGGAAGAACTGCTGCGGCAGCTGCGCCAGCACCGGAGCATCGACATTGTGGTGCTGTCGAATCAGCTGGAAGATATGGACGGATTTGAGTTCATCAACCGGCTCAATTCCCTGCGCAGCCGTCCGCTGCTGTTGCTGCAGGGCGACGGCTGGTATGGGG
>CAVDVT010000177.1:2161-4144 GCA_963612415.1 bacterium
TATGGGGAGGCCACGGCGACCTGCCTGCGGCCCAACGGTAAGAATTATCTGCTGGAGCGCAGCCGCCTGCGGGAGCTTTTGCAGGATCTGCGGAGTTCCTCGGATGTGGGAGACCTCTGGGTGATCCCGTTCTGCAATGCGCTGTATACCCAATGGGGCATTCCCCAGCCGGATGGAAACTGCGAATACTTGACCAGCGCCCTGCAGGTGGCCTGCGGGGCAGACCGGAAGCTTGCCCTGCGCAAAGAGATCCTGCAGGTGGTGGCAGAGGAACACCACGTGACGGTGGCGGCTGTGGACAGCGGTCTGCGGCGGTTGATCGATGCACTGGAGACCCGGAACCCGGAGAGCTGGCAGCAGTTCAAGCGGGACAGCGGGATGGTGGGGCAGAAGGTGACGGCAGGCAGACTGATCGGAGCCATGCGGCAGCTGCTGATGAGTGAAGGACGCCAGCTCCCCAAAGTGAGAAGATAACAGAAAAGGGAGAAAAACGGGATGGGGAAAGAGACCGGAAGTGCGGAATTTCCGCGCAAGCAGTTCGAGACGGTGCTGCTGCATTCGCTCCGGGTAATGGATCAGAACCGGGAATACTTACAGATGCACCTGGCAGCGACCAGTGACGAAAAGACGAAACAGGCTCTGGCGGATATGGGACAGGACAGCATCCGGATGGAGCGCACCCTGCGGGAGATGCTGGAACTGCTGGAAGCAGAGCAGGAAAGCCGCCCCTCCCTGAAGCCGCTGGATCTGTGCTGGGTGCTTACCGAGGTTGCGGAGATGGCCCCGGAGATCCGCCAGCAGGTGGGTACCGAGCTGACCGTGGATCTTGGCGGCATGGAGCGCTGCTATGTGCGGGCCGATCAGGAGGAAACAGAGCAGGTGCTGTTCCATCTGCTCTCCAATGCACTGCTGGCGGTGAGCCCCGGCGGGCACATCGTGTTCCGGCTCAGCCGCGATGACACCGACCTGCATCTTGCTGTGGAGGACGATGGCTGCGGCCTGCCCACCGGAGACCACTGGATGGAGAACCGCCGCCGGTTTCTGGGCGGTGCGCAGGCAGGTCTGCTGATCTGCCGCCGCTACTGTGCCCACATGGGCTGGGAGCTTACGCTGAACGACCGCAGCCCGCGCGGCACAAAGGCGGAACTTCTGATCCCGCGGGTGAGCGACCTGTACCCCATTGATGGAAATGTGGAGCTGCACAATGGCCGTCCCGGCCCCGCCGACGGCGGCCTGCGCTGGCAGCTGCTGCGGGAGCTGGCGCTGCTGGCAGACAAAACCGAATAAGCCAAACTTCATGCGCTCTGTTCCGGGCTGCCGCCCGGGGCAGGGCGCTTTTTGCTGCGCAAAAAATCACCCGGAGTAAAGATTCTTAACTGAAACCGGAAGAATGGGCCGTTCTTCTTCGTGAATTTAACAAAATGTTTAACTTTTAGAGCGGAAAATACTATTTTTTGCGTGTAAAATAGGGGAACCCAATTGATTGCTTGCATCGTTTTGAGTATAATACAACTGTATGCGAGTCTGAAATTGATTCGCTAGCGAACTAAATTTCGGCAAAGAAACCAGAAGCCCGGAAGAAAGTTTTTCAATGTCCTTCAGGAGGAAAAAATCGTGAGAGTAGGTCTTGACATCGGAAGCACCACCATCAAGTGTGCTGTGCTGGATGAACATGATTCGCTTATTTATTCTACATACGAACGTCATTACAGCCATATTCTGGAAAAGGCACAGGAGCTGCTGCGCCGCATCGACGCTGAGCAGCTGCATGGCCAGAAGGCCTTGCTGAGCATCTCCGGATCGGCCGGCATGGGTCTTGCCGACAGCTGCGGGGTGCCCTTTGTGCAGGAAGTGTTCTCCACCCGCGTGGCCGTGAAAAAGTTTGTGCCTGCCACCGACTGTGTGATCGAGCTGGGCGGCGAGGATGCAAAGATCCTGTTCCTGACCAACGGCACCGAAGTGCGCATGAACGGCAGCTGCGCA
>CAVDVT010000178.1:0-4116 GCA_963612415.1 bacterium
GCTCCGTCCAGTACGAGAACGACGATGTGATGAAACCGGTGTGGGGCGACGACTACTCCATCTGCTGCTGCGTTTCTGCTACCCAGACCGGCAAGGAGATGCAGTTCTTCGGTGCCCGCGCCAACCTGGCCAAGTGCCTGCTGTACGCCATCAATGGCGGCGTGGACGAAAAGTTCCACGAGCAGTGCGGCCCCAACTACGCCCCCATCACCAGCGAGTACCTGACTTACGATGAGGTCCTGCCCAAGTATGTCCAGATGCTGGACTGGCTGGCTGGTCTGTACGTCAATGTGCTGAACCTGATCCAGTATATGCACGACAAATACTACTACGAAGAAGCTGAGATGGCCCTCATCGACACCGATGTGCGCCGCACCTTTGCCACCGGCATTGCAGGCTTCTCCCACGTCATCGACTCTCTGAGTGCCATCAAGTACGCCAAGGTCAAGGCCATCCGCGACGAGACCGGTCTGGCCACCGGCTTTGAGGTGGAGGGCGACTTCCCCAAGTACGGCAACGATGATGACCGCGCCGACGAGATCGGTGTGTGGCTGCTGCGCACCTTCCTGGAGATGATCAAGAAGCGCCACACCTACCGTAATTCCGAGGCTACCACCTCCATCCTGACCATCACCTCCAACGTGGTGTACGGCAAGTACACCGGCGCCCTGCCCGACGGCCGCGCCGCCTTTACCCCGTTTGCACCCGGTGCCAACCCCAGCTACGGCGCAGAGCAGAACGGCCTGCTGGCTTCCCTGAACTCTGTGGCAAAGCTGCCCTACCACTGGGCACTGGACGGCATCTCCAACACCCAGACCATCAACCCCGATGCCCTGGGCCACAGCGAGGACGAGCGCAAGGAGAACCTGGTGCAGGTCATGGACGGCTACTTCGATCAGGGTGCCCATCACCTGAACGTGAACGTCTTTGGCAAAGAGAAGCTGCTGGACGCCATGGAGCATCCCGAGAAGGAAGAATACGCCAACTTCACCATCCGCGTCTCCGGCTATGCGGTCAAGTTCATCGACCTGACCCGCGAGCAGCAGATGGATGTCATCTCCCGTACCTGCCATGCCGCTCTCTGATCCTGTGGGCTATGTCCACTCGCTGGAGTCCTTCGGCTCGGTGGACGGCCCGGGAGTGCGCTTTGTGGTGTTCCTGCAGGGCTGTGCCCTGCGCTGCAAATACTGCCACAACCCCGAAACGTGGGCGGAGGGCGGCACGGAATGGTCTCCGGAGAAGCTGTTCCAGCACGTCTACCGTTACCACAATTACTGGGGCAAAAAGGGCGGCGTGACCGTCAGCGGCGGCGAGCCTCTGCGGCAGATGCCCTTTCTGACAAAGTTCTTTCAGCTTGCGCGGGCCAAGGGGGTCCACACCGCGCTGGACACGGCCGGTCAGCCGTTCCGGCCCGATGACCCGGACTACCTTGCCGCCTTTGATACCCTGATGGCTTCCACCAGTCTGGTCATCCTGGATCTCAAGGAGATCGACCCGGAGAAGCACCGTCAGCTCACCGGCAAAGACAACGCCAACATTCTGGCCATGGCACAGCGCATTTCGGATCTGGGCGTCCCGCTCTGGATCCGGCACGTACTGGTGCCTGGCCTCACCGACGACGAGGAGGGTCTGCGCAGGACCGCAGACTTCATCCGGTCGCTGAAAACGGTGCAGCGGGTGGAGGTTCTGCCCTACCACACGCTGGGTCTGTTCAAGTGGCAGAAGCTTGGCATCTCCTACCCTCTGCCCGACGTTGTGCCGCCCACGGCGGAACAGGTCAAACGGGCCGAGGAGCTGCTGGAAGTGAGCCGGTATCCCGGCTGAAGCGATGCAGCCGCCGCGCTTGACAAAGCCTCCGGCATCTGATTTAATTAAATCAAACAAAACATGGGAGCCTTTTGATGTGGACGCACGTCAAAGGGCTCCTTTTTGCGTGGATTGGGAAAGTTTTACACTGGCCTGATACAAAAAAATGAACGCCCGACCGGGCGTTCATTTTTTGCTTTTATAACACTCCAAATCCCACAATGCCCAGCGCTGCCGCGATGCCAATGACCTTGGGCACGCTCATCTTCTTTTTCTGGAGCAGCCAGAAACAGAGCAGGCCGATGGCAATGCCGATGAAGCTGATGCCGCCTTCCCCCGCATAGGTGCTGGCGCTCAGGCTGATGAGGACTTCCAGGATCATGCCGATGCACAGGGGTTTGACCACCCGCATGATGTAGCTCATGACCTTGCTTTCCCGGAACTTGTTGAAGAAGACTGCCGCCGCCAGGGTCAGGGTGAATGCCGGGCTGAGAACGCCCAGCACCGCCGCAAGGCCGCCGATGGCACCCGCCGTCTGGGTGCCCGCAAAGGTGGCGCAGTTGACGCCCAGAGAACCGGGGGTCATCTCGGCAATGGCAATCAGGTTGGTCAGGTCGTCGGCGGTCATCCAGCCGTGACTGGCCATCTCGTCCATAATAAGAGGAATCATGGAGGTGCCGCCAAAGCTGGTAAAGCCGATCTTGGCAAAGGCGAGGAACAGCTGTGCAAGGGTCTCAAGCATGTTCCTTCACCCCCATCCAGACAAGGGCACCCAGAACGCCCGCCACGATCAGCACAATGTTGCTGATCGTGGTAAAATGGCAGACCAGCAGGGCCGCTGCGCAGAGGACAAGGCCCATCTTTTCCTTCAGGCCCTCTTTGCCCAGCGAAATGGCAGCACCGCCAATGATGGGTACCACCGCGCACTGCACGCCCTTGAGGGCAGCCCAGACCCAGTAGTTTGCTTTAATGGCATCGTATACCAGCGTGACCAGCGAAAGCACCACCACTGCCGGCAGGGCAATGCCCAGCACCGCCAGCACACCGCCCAGCACACCGGCCATCTGGTAGCCGAACAACAGGGTGATGTTGGTGATCATGATGCCGGGCAGCGATTTGCCCACGGCCAGCAGATCCAGAAGCTCCGCCTTGGTCAGCCAGTGGCGCTTGTCCACAAACTCCTGCTCCATCTGAGCCAGAATGCTCCACCCGCTGCCAAAGGTAAAGGTGCCGATCTTGATAAAGTACACAAAGATCAGCAGGGCCATCTTCCACTGGGGCATTTCCTGCGGCTGAACGGCCTGCTTGGCCGGAATCGTTTTTTCCATGATCCATTCCCTCCATTTCTGATATAAAAGTATCACAGCTGCTTGCATTTTTCAAATATATGTTTTATGATAGAATCCATAGGTTATTTTTATAGGAGGTGCTGTATGAACTGGAACCAGCTCCAATACGTGCTGACCCTTGCGGAGGAAAAAAGCATCACCCGGGCCGCGCAGAAACTTTACCTCTCCCAGCCGTCCCTTTCGCTGAGCCTGAAAGGGCTGGAGGAGGAGCTTGGCACCGCGCTGTTCACCCGGGGCAGCGACGGGCTGGAGCCCACCTACGCCGGGCAGCTGTTCTGTGAGTGGGCCGCCGAGACCCGCGCCTCCTACGGGCGGCTGAACGAAAAGCTCAGCGACATTGCCGCCGGACGCCGCCAGCTGCTGCGGCTGGGCATCAGCCCCCACCGGGGCGATCTGGTGCTGCCCACCCTGCTGCCCCTCTTTTACGCCCGGTTCCCCCACTGTGAAGTCCACACGCAGGAGCTTTCCACCGTGCAGCTGCGCCAGCTGCTGGAGGCAAAGGCACTGGATTTCATCGTAGACATCCCCAACCCCGACACTGTGACCTACTGCAACGAGCTGCTGCTCAACGAAGCCATCCTGCTGGCGGTGCCCCGCAGTTTCCTGTCCCGGCTGCCCCAGCCGGAGCCGGATGGCTCCATCGATCTGCGCACCCTCAGCGGCCTGCCCTTTGTCCTGCTGCCTCCCAGCCAGCTGCTGGGCAGCATCAGCCAGAAGATGTGCGAGCAGACGGGCTTTCTGCCCGACCTGCGCATCCAGTGCAGCAGTGTGGAACGGGCCCTCAGTCTGGCCGCCGGACAGCTGGGCATCACTTTTGCGCCGCAGGTGTTTGCCCAAAAGCAGTTCCATGCCGACCAGCTGTGTTATTTTTCGGTCAAAGGGGTGGAGAGCAGCCGCCCGCTCTGCCTTGTCTACCCCCGCAGCAGCTACCAGAGCGCCCCGCTCAAGGCCATGCTGGAGC
>CAVDVT010000179.1:0-1315 GCA_963612415.1 bacterium
GTGTAAGTGATGGGGCCGAACTTTGCGGTCTCGCCGTCCGTGATCTCAAGCGTGGTGACCTGCGGCATGGGGGCAGTGCCCACAGCCTCAAGTTCCACTGTCAGAGTCTCCTTTGGGAGAGGTGTTTCCCCCGTGGACTGAATGGAAACCGAAAGCCCGCTCAGCTCAGCCGTTTGTGCAGCCGCTGCCGCAAAGGCTGCCGGCTGGCACAGGCAGAACCCCAACGCAAGCGTCAGGAGCGCTGCCGCAATTCTACGGAACTTCATTTCATCCTCTCCTTTACGAGCCCGACGCAGATGGGATCATCCACGCCAGAAGAATGGTGCGTGCATCAGTAAATTCGGTCGAACAGGTGGACATTGCCAGCACCTGCACGTCGCTGCCCGCCGCCTGCATGGCGGCAAGGGTAGCTTCGTTCAGGTTCAGGGCGTTCTCCTGTGCAAACGCGAACAGACCCTGCAAGTCTGCATCCCAGCGGCGGGGCTCAAAGATGGAGCTTTCCGACGCCGGAACCAGCAGACAGGCAAAAGTTTCAAGGTTGTAGGTGCGGTCTGGCAGGACCAGCTCACCGGTGGTGTTCTGCGCAAAGAAATCAGCATCCTTGTACAGATCCAGGTCGCCGAACATCTTGCTCTCCTCCATATGGTGGCCATACAGCAGAGAGTACGGGTCGGTGAAATCATTGGCGCAGTCGGTATCCAGGAAGATACTGCCCGCCAGCGCAAAATCACCGTAGACGTCGGTGTTGATGTAGCTGAAGTTGTCCTCGCCCTGCAGCACCGGGTAGTCGATGGCGGTGTTGTCCAGCGTGATCCACGCGCAGACGTCCGGGTTGATGGCCCGCAGTTCCTCAAAGCTGGCGCCGTTGTCGGCACCCGCCGTGGGTTTGAACTGGAGCAGCTCCGCCTGAACGTTGTCTGCGGCGGCGTACACCTGCGAGTTGTCCCACAGGGCATAGGCTGAATATGCACCTGCGGTGAGCAAGAACAGCACCACGACCGCGCTTACCAGAAAGTCGGCTGCTTTCAACGCTTTTCTTTGCCAGTTGATACAGCCCACCTCCGGTTTCAGGGTTATTTTAAGGGTAGATCGCAATTTGGGGTGTGCGCGGCTCTTTCTGACCGGCATGCCCTCTCAGTCAAAACCTGACGGTTTTGCCAGCTCTCCCAAGGGGAGAGCCAATGGCGGCCCGGCCTTCAGAACCATTTTTCGCAAAGCGCCCAATGGCAGCTCCCGGCCAGCAGAAGCTGAATCTGGGAGATGCGTCGCCTCTCCCTTTGGGAGAGGTGTCAGTGTGAAACACTGACGGAGAGGG
>CAVDVT010000179.1:1410-4090 GCA_963612415.1 bacterium
GGCGCCAAAGGCAACGATGGTCAGCAGGGCAATGTAAGGAGCGTTGTCCAGGATAACGCCGGTGTCGATGACTGCACCCTTGCTGTTCTCAAAAGCATACGATGCGCTAGCGCCGGTCATAGTCACATTTGCAGCTTCACGGCCAGACTCATTGTTAAGTTTGGTAGTATACTCATCGTCGGTGTAATCGTCCTCGGACACAGTATAAGTCACACCAGCGGGAATATTGTTGAAGTTAATCTGCTCACCGTGATTCAGAGTAAAGTCATAAGCACCAGTTTCCGAATTGAGAGTTGCATTCTTTGCGTTCTCTGCAAACATATCAGCAGGAGTCCAGCTCAGACCCTCAGGAACATTAAACTTGACATGGAAGTTAAAGTCGATATTGCGGTCACCCATGTTGCCAGAAACCGTCTTGCTCACATTGATAACGTTGGCAGTATAGGTATTGGTGAACGCATCGCCTTCCAACTTTGCACCTTCAGTGATCTTGCCTTCTGCATCAACAGTGCAACGTCTCAGAGCAACAACGCGAACCAGATCCTCACCCTGCTGGATAACAGTAACCTTCAGCAGAATCTTATTAGTGTCATACTCAACGCCAGCAGTCTTCGGAGAAGGAGTCGTCTCGCTGATCAGATACTTATAAATGCCAACACTAGTGTATTCAGGCAGATTCAGAGTAGCAGTCTTCTTTGCGCCAGTTTCCTTCGTTGCCTCGTTATAAACATAGCTAACAGACGTACCGTCAATGGTCGGCTGCGTTTTCATACTGCTCTTTTCCTTACCAACCGCAGTCACGGTGAAATTAAAAGTCTCAGCCGGAGACTTGCCCTCACCCACCAGCTTATATGCCTTGGTAAAGGAAACGCTAGTTGCATCCTCATACGTGGTTTCCGTCTCCGCTGCAAATGCAGTAGCGCCCATGGTGAGCATCATAGCAGCAGCAACGATGCCCGCAAACAGTTTCTTCAGTTTCATTGTAATTCCTCCCTAGTAAGAATTAGTAAGAAATAAACGTACCCCTGTGCGCGGGCCCAGATCCCGCTGACCACAGGATGGCATACCGGCAAATCCACTTCCGGCACACCACTTATTACAAACTGCGTCGCCGCAGCAATGTAATCACTTTGGCTTCCACGTCGTCCATGGACACCGCGCCAAAATCGCGGCTGTCCTCAGACTGTGTGCGATAGTCGCCAAGGATAAAGACACAACCCTCCGGCACCGTAAAGGGATAGGTGAGCGCGTCTTTTGCGTAGGTGGGGTAAAGGATCTCGCCGCTCTGCACGGCACCGTTCACCACAAGGGTGCCGCTGTCGTCCAGCGCGATCAGATCGCCCTCCCGCCCGAGGATGCGGCCCACCCGCAGCTTCCCTGCATGCGTGTAGACCACAACATCGTTTTTTGCGTAGGTTTTTTGCATCCGGTAACAGATCAGCAGGTCGCCGTCCTTTACCGCGGGGAACATACTGTTGCCTTTGGCCTGTGTCAGCAGGAACACCTGCGTGAACAGCACCCATGCACACGCCGCAATTGCCACGATGCGCACCAGCAGGCTTACAAAGTCCTGCCGGTTCTCAGCATCCAGGCGGCGGCGCCGCACGGCTTTGGCGCCCTTTTTCAGCGCCTCATTGTCCAGAGGGTGCATTGGAAACAGCCTCCTTTGTAAGCGGGCTCACCCTCTCAGTCAAAGCCTGCGGCTTTGCCAGCTCCCCCGAGGGGGGAGCCACTGGCGCGTCGGTAGGGTTTGCACTCACACCGTCAGGCGCCGGGCTCCGCTGTGCAGATTCACGGCTGCTTTCCAAAAGCACATTGTATCTGGTTCGTTCGGCCCGGATGGCGGCATCGTAGAGGGAGTAGAGTTCTTCCAGCTTCTTCCACATGGCCGCTTCGTTCACGCCGCCCAGCAGGTTTTTGCGGAACTTTACCGTTTTATACCACTGGACAATGGCCTGATGCTCCGGGCTGATGCAGCTTTCTTCTGCCCCGGCCAGCCGCTCCGGCTTTTTCTTCTTTGCCATCTGCGGCCCCCTTAGTCATCTTCGTCCTTGCGGCGCTTACGCAGCACCAGCAGCACACCGCCGCCCACAACCACGGCAAGGATCACAATGTAGGGGAGGGTGTCGAGGAGGACACCGGTGTCAGGCTTAATGGTACGGTCGTTGGTGAAGGCAACCGTCTGTGCAGCATCAGCAAGCGTCACCGTTGCAGTCCTGCCAGTCACAGAATCAGCTTCGCCAATCTTGTAGGATGTGGTGTACTTATCGTCGGTCACGTAATCATTTTCTTCAACCACATACTCACCGATAGGCAGGTTCTTGAAGGTAATGCTGTCACCATCGCCCAAAGTGAAGGTGTTGCTGGTTGCATTAAAAGCATACTGCACATTGGTGTCGGTATGGCTGCACACAACCTCAACGTTCGTGCTGTCAATGGTCAGCGCCGTGTTGTCACTGCGCTTGATCGTAAACTGGAAGCTGCCGCCCCTATCGCCCAGCAGGCCGGTGACGCTCTTGGTCACGGTCAGGTTCTGAGTGATAGGAACATATTCAGCATAGAAATTAACTGTACCATCTTTCAACTCAGCGTTAGACGGTGTATATTGCCATGCCCGTTTCAGATCCAGCTGCACATTACTACTATGCGGTCCACCAGAAGCATTTTCAATGTACCAACC
>CAVDVT010000180.1:0-4087 GCA_963612415.1 bacterium
GTACGGTGCTAACTGCGATGCCTACCATTTCACCGCACCGGCCCCCGGCGGTGCAGGTGCCATCGACTGCATGAAGCTGACGCTGGCAGATGCCGACATCACACCGGAACAGGTGGATCACATCAATGCTCACGGCACCGGTACCCACATGAACGATGCCTGTGAAACTGCCGCCATTCACGCCGTGTTCGGCGAACACGCAAAGCAGCTGACCGTGGTAAGCACCAAAAGCATGACCGGCCATCTTCTGGGCGGTGCGGGCGGCATCGAGGCCGTGTTCACGGCACTGGCCCTGCGGGATCAGTTTGCTCCGCCTACCATCCACTATGAGCAGTCTGACCCGGAATGCGATCTGGACTATGTGCCCAATGTGGGCCGCGCGCAGGCCATGACCTATGCACTGAGCAACAGCCTGGGTTTTGGCGGGCACAACGCCTGCATTGCCCTGCGCAGATGGGAGGGCTGACAAATGGCAGAACCCCGCACAGTGCGTGAAAACGCACACGCTCTGAACAGCGAACAGATCGCGGCCATCCTGCCGCACCGCTATCCCTTTGCCCTTGTAGACCGCATTCTGGACTATGAGCCGGGGCAGTGGGCCATTGGCCGCAAGTGCGTCTCCCGCAACGAGGAATTTTTTAACGGTCACTTCCCGGGGCAGCCGGTGATGCCGGGCGTTCTGATTCTGGAAGCGCTGGCGCAGACCGGAGCCGTGGCGGCGCTGAGCCTGCCCCAAAACAACGGCAGACTGGCCCTCTTTGGCGGCATCAAAAACGCCCGTTTCCGGAAGCAGGTCACCCCCGGTGACGTTCTTACTCTCCACTGCGAGCTGGTGGAACAGCGCGGGCCGGTGGGCATTGGAAAAGCCTCTGCCTGGGTGGACGGCAGATGTGCCGCCACGGCAGAACTGACTTTTGTGCTGACCGAGGCGGGTGCAGAACCGGCATAAGGAGTCTGTCATCTGAAACAAAGAAGCATCAGACGCTGTGGAAAATGCCCTCTCTGCACCGAACGCTGCGAAGCTGGGTATGATGGATGCCCAGCAATGTGTCCATTTCCAGAGCTGCATTCTCATAGCGGCTGTTCTGGTGGTGTACCAGAATGTAGTCTGCTTCTTTGATTTTCCCGGCTGCCTGCTGGCAGAAACTGCGCACAGGTGCGGCCAGTGAAAATACCCAAATGGGGGAACAGATCGTCACATGGTCATACCATGTCAGATCAATGCTTACAGGTTCAATGGGCATTGCCCAGCGGTGCATCCCATAGCGTCCGCACCACCAGAAGCCCAGCGTTCCTTCTGTGCGTTCTGTGGAACGAATTTCGTAGAGTTCAGCCCCTGTTTGGTCAGCTTCTTCTAAGGCCTGTTTTTTCACATATCCCATCCGGGAAAAGTAGACCACCAGCCGTTTGGGGTTTGTGCCGATATTGGAACAATTGTTTTCTAAAACTGTAAACTGCTCCTGCCGGTAAAACACCTCTGCGGCATATCCGGTGGCAGCCTGACAAAAGCCGATCACAAAGAATGCGGCGGACAGGAAATTCAGCGGGAAGATATAAAACTGGATACAGATCCACAGCATCAGGGTCACGCCGAAGATGCCGCCCAGAAGAACGCCAGTTCTTCTTTTGGCAAGCAGCAGCCCGGCGGCGGTCAGGTTGGTCAGGCCGTTTACAACAAGCAGTGCATAGCCGGAAAAGATATAGTCCTGAAATACGATTTCTGCAAAAGGCAGAACCTGAAAATAGGGGAGCATCGTTTCCATTCCCATTCGCTTTCCGCTGGGATCAAGCAGCATCCCAATGGCACCACCGACTGCACCAATGGCTACAAAAAGTGTCCAGAAAAGCAAAAGGTGGCGGGCGGTCTGATACCGTGAGTGTTGTTTCATATTCATTTTCCTCCATCAAAAAAGACGCAGAATTGACCAAAACTCTGGCCAGCACTGCGTCTTAGCGTCTCGCTGTAATAAAAACACTTGACGAACGAACGTTCGTTAGCTATACTATAACCGTTGCCATGCTGGTTGTCAAGAGGGCCTTTGTATCTTGCCGTAAGAATTGCGCTTCATATGATGGTTTCTTCTGACAGCCTGAAATATCTACCAGAGTGCCAGACGCTTAGACGCAGTGCAAGCCGAAAATCGGTTTTGCACTGCGTTTTTGTTTATCTGCACTCATGGTACGAAGTGCATTGCATTTGCTATGGTGGATGCAGGCGAATGCCTTACTTTTAACCAACGAAAGGAACTTGAAGATGAAAAAGAATCAAAACTTAATTGCCGGAATTTTACTTCTTGTGGGGTTTACCGTATGGACATTTCTCATTCAAGCGGTTGACGTACAACCGATTGGCCCGAACGAAAGCACAGTCGGCTTTGCTGCGTTGAACGGTTGGTTCCACCAGCTGACGGGGGTACATTGGATGCTCTATACCTTGACCGACTGGCTTGGACTTGTGCCCATCTTTGTCTGCCTGATTTTTGCAGGGGTCGGTTTTGTCCAACTGGTGCAGCGTAAGAGCCTGTTCAAAGTCGATCTGGATATCCTTCTGCTGGGTGTTTATTATCTGCTGGTGATATTCGGCTATCTGCTGTTTGAAATGGTGCCGATCAACTACCGTCCTGTTCTGATCGAGGGTTTTCTGGAAGCATCTTATCCGTCCTCGACCACGCTGCTGGTTCTGAGCGTGATGCCGACATTGTATTTTCAGGCACAGCGGCGGCTCACCCAAAATGTGCTTCGGAAGACCATCTGCATTTTTTCCGTCCTGTTTTCTGCTTTTATGGTCATTGGGCGGCTGGTTTCTGGTGTCCATTGGCTGACCGATATTATGGGGGCTGTTCTGTTGAGCGGCGGGTTGTTCCAGCTTTACAGAGCCAGTGTCAGCTTATGGGGGATAGAGAAAGATTGAATCCTAAAAAACATCTTGACAAGGGAGGAAAATTCGATTATAGTAAGACTAACAAATATTAGTTAGCAAAGGGCGAATAAAAATGGAAGACACCAAGCAGCGTATTCTGGAAAAATCTCTGGAACTGTTTTCGACCAAAGGGTATGATTCTGTCAGCGTTGGCGAAATTGCAAAGGCAGTCGGCATCAAGGCCCCCTCGCTTTATAATCACTTTCCCAGCAAACAGGCCATTTTTGATGCCATTGTGGAGACCACTTCGGCGCACTACGAAAGAGATACCAATGCGATCTCCGTTCATGTGCGGGACTCCAAGCAGGATGTCCCGGTCTTCTCCCACATCTCGGAAGAAATGCTGATGGAGAAAGTCCGGCAGATTTTCCTTTATTCCCTGCACGACAAAACCATCAGCCAGTTCCGCCGGATGATGACGCTGGAACAGTTTCGTTCCCCGGAATTGGCAGAACTGTTCTCCAAACGCTACGTAGACCGCATGATTTCCTACCACGCAGGAATTTTCCGTGCGCTGATCGCCGGCGGCGAACTGCGTAGCGAAGACCCGGATACGCTGGCGTGGATGTATGTTTCCCCGGTCATCACCCTGCTCAGCGTCTGCGACCGTCAGCCGGAACGGGAAGCGGAAAGTCTTGAAAAGCTGGATGCCCATGTAAGGCTGTTTTACCGGACATTCAATCTGGAAAGAGGTGATCCCTGACCCCGAACGAACCCCGTATTTTATTTGAACGCTGTGATACAAACCGATAAGGAGAGCTTTTTGAAACATACAACATTTGCACTGGAGCTTGTGGGCTGACCGGGAGGTCTGGCAAAATTCACAAGCCATTCCTCCCGAAGAAGTACACTCACAAATCTTCCGGAGGACAATAACATGAACCGTGAAAATAAACGCAAAATGTACGAAAAGGGCTATTACAAAACCCATGCCTGCAACGACACCTTTACCTGCAAAGTCTGCGGACGGGTCTGCACCCCGCAAAATGCCGGGAGCGACCACCGCAACCATTGCCCCAACTGCCTGTCCAGCCTCCATGTGGACGAGGAACCCGGTGATCGGGCATCCGACTGCGGCGGCATCATGGAGCCGGTTGCGGTCTGGGTGCGCAAGGGCGGTGAGTGGGCTATCATCCACCGCTGCAAACGCTGTGGAAAGCTCAATTC
>CAVDVT010000181.1:0-4085 GCA_963612415.1 bacterium
TCTAATTTTGGAAGCAAAAAAGCAAACAAAAGCAAACACTGAAAAGCAGGAGGTCTTACCATGGCTTCAAAGAGTAACAAAGGAGAAATCCTCGCCAAGTTTTTCGATGACGGGGAATATACCGCACTGTTTGCGGACGGCGCGGTGAGCGCTGCCTGCGGCTATGCGGCTGGTCAGCAGGCCTACGCCGTGTATCAGAACGGCGAGGCTGTCACCGTGAAGGACGTTGAGAAGAATATCAAGGTCCTGGAGATGGCTGCTCAGACGGGCTGCCCGGTGGTCACGTTCTACAATTCTGTTGGCGCAAAGCTGGCAGAGGGTCTGGACGTTCTGACCGCCAGCGCCAAGCTGAACGCTGCCATTGCCAAGGTTTCCGGCGTTGTGCCCCAGGTGGCTGTTGTCACCGGTGTGTGCGGCGGTACCAGCGCACTGAGCGCTGCCAATGCAGATGTCTGCATCATGGCTGAGGACGCAGAGCTGTTCTTCACCGCTCCCTTCACCTCTGCCGCCAAGGGCGACAAGGTGCCCGGCGCAGGTTCTGCAGAAGCTGCTGCCAAGGCTGGCGTGGCCGCTATCGTGGCTGCCAGCGCTGAGGAAGCTGCCGAGAAGGCTGCCCACATCGTGGGTCTGCTGCCCGCCAACAACCTGACCGGCCCCGCCATCTTCGAGTTTGAGCAGCCCACCAGCGTTCTGACCGCTGGTGCTGCCCCCGAGAAGGCTGCTGCTGCCCTGATCGATAAGGACAGCGCTGTGGAGCTGTATGCAGGCTTCGGCAAGAACGTTTACACCGCATTTGCTACCATCGGCGGCAACGCTGTGGGCGTTGTGGCCACCGGCGAGAGCCTGTGCCACAACTGTGTGGCCAAGGCTTCCCGCTTTGTCCGCCTGTGCGACGCATTCAGCGTTCCCGTGCTGACCATCGTGGATACCAAGGGCTTTGTTCCCAGCACCACCGATGACATTGCAGGCGGCATCCGTGAGGCTGCCCGTCTGGCTGCTACCTACGCCGACGCCACCACCGCAAAGGTCGCTCTGCTGGCTGGCAAGGCTGTGGGCCCTGTCTACACCGCTCTGGCCAACGCTGACCTGAAGATCGCCGTCAACGGCTGCACCGTCAGCGCTCTGGAGCCCAACGCCGCTGTCTCCGTCCTGTACAAGGCAGAGATCGACGCTTCCGACAACATCATTTCTGCCACCAACGCCAAGGCTGCCCAGTACACTGCTGAGGTGTGCAGCGCTGCCAATGCTGTGGCCTGCGGCGCTGCCGACATGACCTGCGACGCTGTGAATGCCCGTGCAAGTGTTGTGGCCGCCTTTGAGCTGCTCAGCACCAAGCGTGCTGCCCGCCTGCCCAAGAAGCACGGCAACATGGCTCTGTAAGAAATTCGGACGTACAGAAACGTAAGATAGAACGAAACAGAAACTGATTTTTGTTCAGGAGGATTCTTCCATGAAGTACTACAATATTACCGTCAATGGCGTTGCTTACAGCGTCTCCGTTGAGGAGACCGCCGCAGGTGCTGCTCCCGTTGCAGCAGCTGCTCCCGCTGCACCCAAGGCTCCGGCTGCTCCTGCTGCCGCTCCCAAGGCTGCTGCCCCCGCCGGTGCTGCCGGTGCCGTTTCCGTCAAGGCTCCCATGCCCGGCAACATCCTGGATGTCAAGGTCAAGGCTGGCGCTTCTGTCAAGGCCGGTGACGTGCTGGTCATCCTCGAGGCCATGAAGATGGAGAACGAGATCGTTGCTCCTCAGGATGGCACTGTGGCTTCCATCAACGTCAACAAGGGCGACACCGTCAACTCCGGTGACGTTCTGGTTTCCATGAACTGAGAACTAAGGGAGAGGTGACAACCATGGCTAAAAAGCCGATCAAGATCACGGAAGTCGTCCTGCGCGATGCCCACCAGTCTCTGCTGGCCACCCGTATGACGATGGATGAAATGCGTCCCATCCTGCCCGAGATGGACAAGATCCCCTACTTCTCCGTGGAGTGCTGGGGCGGCGCAACCTTCGACAGCTGCATCCGCTTCCTCGATGAGGATCCCTGGGACCGTCTGCGCATCCTGCGCAAGGAGCTGCCCCACCAGAAACTGCAGATGCTGTTCCGCGGTCAGAACATGCTGGGCTACCGCCCCTACGCAGATGACGCCGTTGAGTATTTTGTGCAGAAGTCTGTTGCAAACGGCATCGATGTCATCCGTATTTTTGACGCACTGAACGATCCCCGCAACCTGCAGACCGCCATCAAGGCTGCCAACAAGGAGGGCGCACACGTTCAGGGCTGCATCAGCTACACCCTGAGCCCCGTCCACAACAACGAGTATTTTGCAAACTACGCAAAGACTCTGGAGGAGATGGGCGCAAACTCCATCTGCATCAAGGATATGGCCGGTCTGCTGACCCCCTACACCTGCTATGATCTGGTGAAGAAGCTGAAGGAGACCGTCAAGATCCCCGTGGATATCCACAGCCACTACACCGCTGGTCTGGCTTCCATGTCCATCCTGAAGGGCATTGAGGCAGGTGCCGACATCGTCGATACTGCCATGAGCCCCCTGAGCCTGGGCACCAGCCACATGCCTACCGAGAGCCTGGTCGCTGCCCTGCAGGGCACCGATTACGACACCGGTCTGGACCTGAAGCAGCTGAATGTTGTCCGCGCATACTTTGCAAAGCTGCGCGAGAAGTACATTGCCAACGGCCAGATCAGCCCCAAGTCTCTGGGCGTCGATGCCAACACCCTGCTGTATCAGGTGCCCGGCGGCATGTTCTCCAACATGCTCAAGCAGCTGAAAGATGCCGGCAAGGAAGACAAGCTGGACGAAGTGCTGGCTGAGATCCCCCGCGTTCGTGAGGACGCCGGCTATCCTCCGCTGGTCACCCCCACCAGCCAGATCGTTGGTACGCAGGCCGTGTTCAACGTCATCCTGGGCGAGCGCTACAAGATGGTCACCAAGGAGTTCAAGGGCCTGGTCCACGGCGACTACGGCAAGACTCCCGCTCCCATCAGCGCCGAGTTCACCAAGAAGATCCTGGGCGACGAGCAGCCCATCACCTGCCGCTTTGCCGACACGCTGGCTCCTGAGATGGACAAGCTGAAGGCTGAAGCCGCCAAGTGGGCAACGCAGGAAGAAGACGTGCTGACCTACGCAATGTTCCCGCAGGTCGCTCCCAAGTTCTTCGACAAGCGCAATGCCAAGAAGCAGGGCGTGGATGCTGACCACGCAGACTACACCAATCAGTCTCACCCTGTCTAATTAAGTTCTATTGGCCCCTCGCAGTTTTGCGGGGGGCTTTTTGTGTTTTGGACGCGGGGGAGTTTGTGTGAATTTTTGGGAGCAGAAAGCGGTTTTTTTGCCGCATTGCTTGCAAAAAAAGGGGCGGCAGAGTAAAATACATAGTATATGTATCGTATCATGGGACTGTGTACCCAAAGGCGGATACATAACCTGAAAATCGTCCGTAAAAAACCTTTGTCAAACGAGGAAAACAAGCATGATCTTAAGTATGACCGGTTTTGGCCGGGGGACTGCTGTGCGCAATGGCCGTGAGATCACGGTGGAGCTGCGCAGTGTCAATTCCCGGTATTTTGAGTATTCTTCCCGGATGCCCCGCACCTGCAGCTACATGGACAGCCGCCTGAAAAAGCAGCTGAACGAGCGGGTGAGCCGCGGCAAGGTGGAACTGAGCCTGACAGTGCAGAATGTGGACGCCGCCGACACGGTGGTGGCTGTGAATCAGGAGCTGGCCAAGAGTTACCAGCAGGCACTGCGGGATCTTTCGGAGACGCTGGGCGTCAAGAACGACACCACTGCGGGCATGATCGCCCGCTTCCCGGATGTGCTGACCACCCGCCACGCGGATGTGGATGAGGAACAGCTGTGGGAGGACGTTTCGGCCGTGACGGCACAGGCACTGGACCGCTTTGTGGAGATGCGCGCTGCCGAGGGTGCCAAGATGAAGGCCGACGTGGAGAACCGCCTGTGCTTCCTGGAGGAGTGCGTAGGCAAGGTGGAGAGCCTGAGCGCAGGCCGCGTGGAAGCTTACACCAACCGCCTGTATGAAAAGCTCAAGGTCATTCTGGAAG
>CAVDVT010000182.1:0-4060 GCA_963612415.1 bacterium
GCGGAGCGGACTAGAATAAAGGAGGTAAACCGCCAATGATCAAAAAGCTTGTGTCCCATCTGGGCGAGTACAAGCGCGCCGCGATCCTGACCCCCATCTTCTCGGCACTGGAAGCCATCATGGATGTGCTTCTGCCCACCATCATGGCCCTGATCATCGACAAGGGCATTGAGCAGGGCGATATGAACGCCATTCTCAAGTATGGCCTGCTCACCTTTGTGGTGGCAGCCGCCGCACTGGCACTGGGTGTGCTGGCCGGCCGCTTTGCCGCCATTGCATCCACCGGCTTTGCCGGCAACCTGCGCGAGGCGATGTACGAGAACATCCAGCACTACTCCTTCTCCAACATCGACAAATACTCCACCGCAGGCCTTGTCACCCGCATGACCACCGACGTGACCAACGTGCAGAACGCCTTCCAGATGATCGAGCGGATGTGCGTGCGCGCTCCCGTCCATCTGGTGTTCGCGCTCATCATGGCTTCCATCATCAGTGGTCAGCTGACGCTGGTGTTCGTGGTGGCCATCGTGTTCCTGGTAGCCGTGCTGGCTTCCATCATGATCCCCACCTTTGGCATCTTTGACCGGGTGTTCAAGAACTACGACAACCTGAACGCCTCGGTGCAGGAGAACGTTTCCGCCATCCGTGTGGTCAAGAGCTTCGTCCGCGAACACTTTGAGAACGAAAAATACACCAAGGCCTGCGAAAGCCTGTACAAGCAGTTCGTCAACGCCGAGAGCCGCCTGAGCTTCAACAACCCCGCCATGCTGGTGTCGGTGTACGGCTGCAACCTGGCCCTGAGCTGGTTCGGCGCCCACTATGTGCTGAACGGCTCCATCACCACCGGCCAGCTCAACGCCCTGTTCGGCTACATCATGAACATCCTCATGGCCCTGATGATGCTGAGCATGGCCTTTGTCATGATCTCCATGTCCGCTGCCTCCGCCCACCGTATCGTGGAGGTGCTGGACGAGACCACCGACCTGCCCCCGGCCAAGAGCCCCGTGCAGGAAGTGAAGGACGGCGGCATCGAGTTTGACCACGTTACTTTCAAGTACAAGCATGGCTCCGGCCAGCCCGTGCTGAACGATGTCACCTTCACCATCCGCCCGGGCGAGACGCTGGGCATCATCGGCGGCACCGGCAGTGCAAAATCCAGTCTGGTGCAGCTGATCCCCCGTCTGTACGACCCCGAGACCGGCAGCGTGAAGGTCGGCGGTGTGGACGTGCGGGATTACAACCTGGATGTGCTGCGCCGGGAAGTTTCCATGGTGCTGCAGAAGAACGTGCTGTTCAGCGGCACCATCCTCGACAACCTGCGCTGGGGCGATGAGAATGCCACCGAGGAGGAGTGCATCCGGGTGGCAAAGCTTGCCTGCGCGGATGAATTCATCGAGCGCTTCCCCGAAAAGTACAATACATGGATCGAGCAGGGCGGCTCCAACGTGTCCGGCGGTCAGAAACAGCGCCTGACCATTGCCCGTGCCCTGCTGCGCAAGCCCAAAGTCCTCATTCTGGACGACTCCACCAGCGCCGTGGATACCGCCACCGACGCAAAGATCCGCAAGGCGTTCCGGGAGGAGATCCCCGGCACCACCAAGATCATCATTGCACAGCGCATCTCCTCCGTGCAGGATGCTGACCGCATCCTGGTGCTGGACAACGGCCAGATCAACGGCCTTGGCACCCACGAGGAGCTGCTGAAGACCAACGCCATCTACCAGGAGGTCTACAACAGCCAGACCCAGGGCGGCGGCGACTTTGACAGGCAGGGAGGTGAGCAGTAATGGCTCAGGTAAAAGAAGTAAAAGGCCCCGGCCCCCGCGGCGTAGGCGGCCCCCGCCCCAAGGTGGAAAACCCGGGCAAGCTGCTCAAGCGGATCATGGGCGAAGTGTTCCAGCACTATCTGCCCCACTGCATCATCGTGCTGATCTGCATCATCGTCAGCGCGCTGGCCAACGTGCAGGCCAGCCTGTTCCTCAAGACCCTGATCGACGACTACATCGTGCCCATGACCCAGCAGGCCACCCCGGATTTCGGCCCGCTGGCCGGGGCGCTGGTGCGCATCGGCTGCATCTACGCCATCGGCGTGCTGGCTGCCTGGCTCAACGCCCGCATCATGGTCAACGTGACCCAGGGCACCCTGCGCAACCTGCGCATCCAGCTGTTCACTCACATGGAAAGCCTGCCCATCTCCTATTTTGACACCCATCCCCACGGCGATATCATGTCGGTGTACACCAACGACGTGGATACCCTGCGCCAGATGATCAGCCAGAGCATCCCCCAGCTGGTGTCCAGCACCATCACCATCGTTTCGGTGTTTGCAAGCATGGTCATGATGAGCTGGCAACTCACCCTTGTCACCATGTGCATGGTGGCCCTGATGCTGTTCTGCACCAAAAAGATCACCAGCATGAGCGGCAAATACTTTGTGGCCCAGCAGCGTGATCTGGGCAAGGTGAACGGCTACATTGAAGAAATGATGGAGGGCCAGAAGGTCGTCAAGGTGTTCACCCACGAGCAGAAGACCCTTGCAGGCTTCCGGGAGCTGAACAACAAGCTGAAGGACAGCGCCCAGCGCGCCAACAGCTACGCCAACATCATCATGCCCGTTACCGCCCAGCTGGGCAACGTGAGCTATGCGGTCTGCGCTCTGGTGGGTGCAGCCATGGCCGTGGGCGGCGTCGGCGGCACCACACTGGGCACCGTCATGGCTTTTCTGGCCCTGAACAAGAGCTTCAATATGCCCATCAGCCAGGTGTCCATGCAGGCCAACAGCATCATCATGGCTCTGGCCGGTGCAGAGCGCATCTTCAAGATGATGGACGAGACCAGCGAGACCGACGAAGGCTATGTCACTCTGGTCAATGCCAAGTACGACAAGGACGACCAGCTGGTGGAAACTTCTGAGCGCACCGGCATCTGGGCCTGGAAGCACCCCCACCACGACGGCACCACCACCTACCACAAGCTGGCCGGTGACATCACCTTTACCGACGTGGACTTTGGCTATGTGCCCGGCAAGACCGTCCTGCACGACATCAATCTTTACGGCCGCCCGGGCCAGAAGATCGCCTTTGTCGGCTCCACCGGCGCCGGCAAGACCACCATCACCAACCTCATCAACCGCTTCTACGACATTCAGGACGGCAAGATCCGGTACGACGGCATCAACATCCGCAAAATCAAAAAGGATGACCTGCGCCGCTCTCTGGGCATCGTGCTGCAGGACACCCACCTGTTCACCGGCACGGTCATGGAGAACATCCGCTATGGCCGTCTGGATGCCACCGATGAGGAGTGCATTGCCGCCGCACGGCTGGCCAACGCCGACGGCTTTGTCAAGCGCCTGCCCGACGGCTATAACACCATGCTGACCAACGACGGCGCCAACCTGTCGCAGGGCCAGCGCCAGCTGCTGGCCATTGCCCGCGCCGCCGTGGCCGACCCCCCGGTACTGATCCTGGACGAAGCAACTTCCTCCATCGATACCCGCACCGAGGCTCTGGTGCAGCGCGGCATGGACGGCCTGATGTACGGCCGCACCAGCTTCGTCATCGCCCACCGCCTGTCCACCGTCCGCAATGCCGACTGCATCGTGGTCCTGGAACAGGGCCGCATCATCGAGCGCGGCAGCCACGATGAACTTATCGCCAAAAAAGGCAAGTATTACCAGCTCTATACCGGCAATCTGGCCGAGAACTGATTTCTTCCCCATACAGAAAAAAGCCGCTGTGCAGTCCAAAACTGCACGGCGGCTTTTTAGCAAACACTGACCCCTAAGCAGCAGGAAGCCCCTTCGACAGTCGCAATGTCGAGGGGGCTTCTTGTTTGCTGATTTTGTGGACCAAATGGAAACCACTTATCACTTTCACAGCTTTATTATATGCAATAAAGCTCGTAATGTCAAGTAAATTTTGTGTTTCCAAAAATCATCAAAGCACGCTCTTTTATTTGTGTTTTGTCGAAATATGTGGTATCATAGAAATGCTGCTGGAAACAGCGGCAAGGCGCTGTCTGCAACGCAGGTGGTCATGCTTCCCACTCTTGGTCGCTT
>CAVDVT010000183.1:0-4059 GCA_963612415.1 bacterium
GTACGATACTCTGACGCGGGAACTGAAAGCACTGGAGGCGCAGTTCCCGCAGTTGGTCACGGCCAATTCCCCGACCCAGAGAGTGGGCGGCACCCCCAGCGGGCGCTTTGCAAAAGTGACCCATGCCGTCAAGATGGAAAGCCTTCTGGACGCATTCTCGTATGATGAACTGCGCGATTTTGACCGCCGGGTACGGGAAGCCGGTATTGAACCGGAATATGTTGTAGAGATCAAAATCGATGGCCTTTCCTGCAGTCTGGAATATGAAAATGGTACGCTGGTGCGTGCCTCCACCCGCGGTGATGGTGTGGTGGGCGAAGATGTAACGGCGAATGTCAAAGCTATCAAAAAGATCCCCAAAACCTTGAAAAATGCACCGGAGTTTCTGGAAGTGCGCGGTGAAGTGTATATGCCGCACGAGGCGTTCCAGCACCTGTGTGCTGAGCAGGAACTGCAGGGGGCTGCACCCTTCAAAAACCCGCGCAATGCGGCCGCAGGCTCGCTGCGCCAGAAGGACGCAAAGATCACCGGAAGCCGCGGTCTTTCGATCTTTGCGTTCAACGTCCAGCAGATCCGCGGCAAGGAACTGACCTCCCACGCAGAGAGTCTGGACTATCTCAAGAGTCTCGGTCTGCCGGTGTCGCCGCGCTACCACATTGTGCATGACATCGAAGATGCCATCGCCGAGATCGAGGAGATCGGCCAGAACCGTGCAAAGCTCGATTTTGACATGGACGGCGCTGTGATCAAGGTGAACAATTTTGCACAGCGGGATCTGATGGGTTCCACCAACAAATTCCCGCGCTGGGCCATTGCGTTCAAGTATCCGCCGGAGGTCAAGGAGACCACTCTGCGCAGCATTGAGATCGCGGTGGGCCGCACCGGCGTTCTGACACCGACAGCCTGCTTTGACCCTGTATTTCTGGCAGGCACCACAGTCGCCCGGGCGACCCTGCACAATGAAGATTTCATCCGTCAGCTGGGGCTCTGCATCGGGGATACAATCCAGGTGCGGAAAGCCGGCGACATTATCCCGGAAGTCATCGGGGTCACTCACCACGGGGAAGACGCACAGCCCTATCAGATGCCGGAGATCTGCCCCTCCTGCGGGGCGCCGGTGGTACATCTGGAGGACGAAGCTGCATTGCGCTGCGTGAATCCGGAATGCCCGGCACAATCGCTGCGCAACATCATCCACTTTGCATCCCGGGACGCCATGGATATTGATGGTCTTGGGACAGCGGTGGCCACCCAGCTGGTGGAAAAGGGGTTGGTCCATTCTGCCGCAGATATTTACGATCTGACGCTGGAGCAACTGCTCACTCTGGATAAATTCAAGGAAAAGAGCGCAACCAATCTGCTTCATGCCATTGAAAATTCAAAGCAGAACAATCTGGATAAACTCGTTTTTGGATTTGGCATCCGGAACATTGGCGATAAGGCCGCTGCTTTGCTGGCCGAGCATTTTGGCACCCTGCAGGCTATCCGGGAAGCGACCGAAGAACAAATCGGCGAGATCGATGGCTTTGGCGGCGTAATGGCCCAGAGCGTGACCGAGTTTTTTGCAAAGGACGGCACCACGGATCTTGTGCATCGTCTGGCGGACGCCGGAGTGAATATGCAGTGGAAGGGGGAGCCCAAGGGCGACAAGCTGGCCGGAAAGACCCTGGTCGTGACCGGAACCCTGGAGACGCTCTCCCGCAATGAGGCAGAAGCCCTGATCGTGAAGAACGGCGGCAAGGCCAGCGGCTCGGTGTCCAAAAAGACATCCTATGTGGTGGCCGGAACCGCAGCCGGTTCCAAGCTGACCAAGGCACAGGCGCTTGGTGTGCCGGTGCTGACAGAGGCAGAATTCCTTGCTATGATCGCAGAGGAAGCTGCGCCGCAGTAAAGAGAACACAGAGTTTTATTATTTATAAGCCCGTACAGCAAGCACACTGTACGGGCTTTTCTGCGCAGTGGGGTGTTCTATCTTCCGGCCAGGTGCATAGAGTGATGGCAAGGAGACACGGAAGGAGAAATGAAGATGGACGAGTATTATCAGACCGTGCAGATGCTTCCCAGCTGGCTGGCCAGACCGCTTTTGAACCTGCCATCGGAAATCGCCGGGCAGGTCCACGAGATCCGGCTGCGGCTGGGATGCGCCCCGCAGTTTACAGTACAGGGTGTTCCATGCACACCAAAACAGCTGACGCGGGAGCTTGCCGCACTGGAAACGCTCTGCCTGACGCCATTGCAGATGGAGGAGATCTTCTTTACCCTCTGCGGCGGATCGGTCCACAACCACCAGTCGGAAGTTGCACAGGGATATGTGACCCTTGCCAATGGGTGCCGGGCCGGACTGGGCGGGCGCTTTTTACAAAACCCGGAACAGGGAACCGTTTTGCAGGAGCTGACTTCCGTCAACCTTCGGATCGCGCGGAAAAAAGTCGTTTTCCTTCCCACCGAGCTGACCACGGCCCTGCGCGGGCATTTTATCGGAATGCTTCTGGCGGGCGAGCCAGACAGCGGCAAAACGACCCTTCTGCGCAGCATTGCACGGGAACTTGTACGGCTGAAAAAGATGGTCTCTGTGATCGACGAGCGTCGGGAACTGTTTGCCGGAAACTCTGCCGCCGAAGGTCTGGATGTGCTGGCGGGCCTTCCCAAAGGACAAGCCGTGCAGATGGCATTGCGGACACTTTCGCCGCAGGTGCTTTTGCTGGATGAGCTGGGCGGTATGGACGAGGTCTCTGCGTTGGAGCAGGGACTGTTCAGCGGGGTGGATTTTATTGCCACGCTCCATGCAGCCACTCCGGAAGAAGCGACCATGCGCCCGCAGGTAAAGTATCTGATGGAACGCAGTGCTGTAAAAGTTCTTGTATGGCTTTCGGGAAGACACGACCCCGGAAAGATCCGGGAGGTGCGCTTTTTATGAGCCCGATGCGGTGGCTGAGCGCCCTTTGCCTTGTTCTTTGCGGGTGGTGTGCCGGGGACAGCATCCACCTCCGGACACAGGCACATCTGGAGGATCTGAACCGGACGATCGCCCTGCTGAAACTTCTTCACCGTGAGATCGGTTTCCGGCACTGCGATCTGAACCAGCTGCGGCAGAAACTTATTGCAGAAAAAGTCCTTCCGGAAGATACGGAAAGCCTCCAGACATTGACGCCATTTTTGCAGCTGACTCCAAAAGAAAAGCTCTGCTTTTCGGAGTGCTTTTCCGGCCTTGGCCATGCAGAGGCAGAGCAGGAATGCCGCCGGCTGGCAGCCTACATCGTGCAGTTTCAGGAATTTCTGCAGGAAAGCCAGACAAAGGCAAAAACGCAGAACGAGCTTTCCCATAAACTCGGGCTGGCGGCGGGCCTTGCGGCGGCGATTCTTTTGGCATGACGAACAGGAGGACGCAGTGGAGATCGACCTCATTTTCAAGATCGCGGCCATTGGCATTATTGTAGCAGTACTGAACCAGCTTCTGATCCGTTCCGGGCGGGAAGATCAGGCCATGATGACAACGCTGGCCGGGTTGGTCGTGGTCCTGTCGATCCTGGTCAAGCAGATCAGTGCGCTGTTTGTCACCATCAAATCGCTGTTTGCGCTATGAGTGCCGCCGCTGCGGTGTTTGGTGTGGCACTGCTGGCCGCACTGGTCCATATCCTTTTGCAGAAAAACACCCCGGCGTATGCACTCTTTCTCTCGCTGGGGGCTGCGCTCATTCTTCTGGTCAAGGCAGGAACTGCGGCCCGGAACACCCTGGAAAGTGTCCTCCGGTTGACCGGACAAGTTGGAACCGATGCCTTCGAGTGTCTTCTCCGGAGCGCTGCCATCATTCTGCTCACGGACTATACCAGCACTCTCTGTGAGGAGGCCGGGGCAGATTCTCTGGCATGGTGTGTCGGTCTGGCCGGGCGGTGTCTGGTACTTGCCGCAGCATGGCCGCTGCTGGAAGAAATCATCCAGAGGATCGGGAGTATTGCAGGATGAAATTCAAACGATGGTGGGCCACTGTTCTGGTGTGTACAAGCCTTTTCCTGTCTGCCCCGGCGGCATACGCAACAGGGACAGGCGGAATGTACAGTA
>CAVDVT010000184.1:0-4058 GCA_963612415.1 bacterium
CCCTGGCAGCCTTGAGGATGATCTCCTCGTCCAGGGGCTTGATGGTGTGGATGTTGATGACCCGGGCGTGGATGCCCTCGGCAGCCAGCTGCTCGGCGGCCATGCGGGCCTCGTTGACCATCAGGCCGGTGGCGATGATGGCAATGTCATTGCCCTCGGAGATCTGCTCACCCTTGCCCAGCTCAAAGTGGTAGGTGGCTTCGTCGTGGAACACGGGAACGGCCAGACGGCCAAAGCGCAGGTAAACGGGGCCGTCCAGCGCAAAGGCTGCACGGACCGCAGCGCGGGCCTCGATGTCGTCTGCGGGGCAGATCACGGTCATGCCGGGCAGGCTGCGCATGAGGGCAAAGTCCTCACAGCACTGGTGGGAAGCACCGTCCTCGCCCACAGAGATGCCGCCGTGGGTGGCACCGATCTTGACGTTGAGGTGGGGGTAGGCGATGGAGTTGCGGATCTGCTCAAAGGCACGGCCCGCAGCAAACATGGCAAAGCTGGAAACAAAGGGGACATAACCCATGGTGGACAGGCCCGCAGCCACGCCCATCATGTTGCCCTCGGCAATGCCGCAGTCAAAGTGGCGGTCCGGGTAAGCCTTGCGGAACATGCCGGTCTTGGTGGCAGCAGCCAGATCCGCGTCCAGCACCACCAGCTCGTCATGGCCCTCAGCGGCCAGCTCCTTCAGGGTGTTGCCGTAGCTGTCGCGGGTAGCGATCTTCTTCACATCTGCCATCTTACTTGTCCTCCTCTTCCAGTGCGGCGTAAGCTGCGTTCAGCTCCTGCATGGCAACAGCGTATTCCTCATCGTTGGGGCCCTTGCCGTGCCAGTCAACGGCGTTTTCCATATAGGAAACGCCCTTGCCCTTGATGGTGTCCAGAATGATGCAGGTGGGCTTTTCGTTTTCCGCATGGAACGCATGGATGGCGTTCTCAATGGCGTCGTAATCGTGGCCGTTGATGGTCAGCACGTTGAAGTTGAAGGCCTTGAGCTTTTCCTCCAGCGGGGCGCTGTTCATGACCGTCTCGGTGGTGCCGTCGATCTGCAGGTGGTTGCGGTCCAGCATGACGCAGAGGTTGGACAGGCCGTAGTGAGAAGCAAACATAAAGGCCTCCCAGCATTCGCCTTCCTCCACCTCACCGTCGCCCACAATGGCATAAACGCTGATGGGCTTGCCTGCGTGCTTGGCACCCAGTGCCATGCCGCAGGCGGCGGAAACGCCCTGACCCAGGCTGCCGGTGGACATATCCACGCCCGGCACACTGTTCATGTTGGGGTGGCCCTGCAGGTAGCTGCCGATCTTGCGCAGGGTCTTCAGGTCTTCCACCGGGAAGAAACCGCGCTCTGCCAGCGCTGCATACAGGCCGGGGGCTGCATGGCCCTTGGAGAGGACCAGGCGGTCACGATCCGGGTCTTTGGGGTTCTTGGGGTCCACCTTCAGATCCACGAAATAGAGGTACGAAAGCACCTCCGCAATATCCAGACTGCCGCCCGGATGGCCGCACTTTGCGCTGTGCGTGCCCTCGATCACGCCCATGCGGATATGGCAGGCGTGTTTGGCCAGAGTAAGCTTTTCTGCATTTGTCATGATGGTCCTCCCGTATGAACCTCAGCGTTTGCATCGGATTTCGCGCGCAGCCGGGCCTTTGCGCCCCGATGCGCTATTTTTCAAGTCTATATTATCTATTCTATGCAAAAAGGTCAAGCATCTTTCGTCAAAATGTACATCACTTGGCAAAATCGATTTCAAACGCTTCGGTTTTTGTGGAATTTGCAGGGCAGAGCATTCCTGCTTGACAAATTTCCGGGCAGTCTGTTATAATTTTGACAGCTTCCGGCACGAAGCCGGGGCCTTGCGGGCTGAAGCCCGTTTTTCAGCGACCATTTTTTGAGATCAGACACCATGAAGGGGTCTGCCGCCGGCGCGCATGCCGGCAGCAGGCCCCTTTTTTGTCTGCACACCACAGGAGGGATCTTTTTATGAACACCAAAACCAGTTCCACCCGCAGCCTTGTGCTGGCTGCACTGTTTCTTGCGCTGACCTTTGTGCTGCCCATGATCACCGGCCATGTGCCGCAGGTGGGCAACATGCTCTGCCCCATGCACTTCCCGGTGCTGCTGGCAGGCTTTGTACTGGGCGGCCCCTGGGGCCTTGCGCTGGGCTTTGCTGCCCCGCTGCTGCGCTCGGTGCTGTTTGGCATGCCTCCCATGTACCCCATTGCCATTTCCATGGCCTTTGAGCTGGCCACTTACGGCGCAGTGGCCGGTTTTATGTACCGCAAGGTGCAGCACACCCTGCCCATGATCTACGCCACGCTGGTGACCGCCATGGTGGCAGGCCGTCTGGTCTGGGGCGCTGTGCGCTTTGTGCTGGCCGGGCTCTCCGGCTCCAGCTTCCCCTTCAGCGCGTTCCTGTCCGGTGCGCTGCTCACCGCCTTGCCCGGCATCGTGGCCCAGCTCATCCTCATCCCGCTGATCCTTGTGGCACTGCAGAAGGCAAAGCTGATGGACTGAGCGCCGCATTTTTTCTGTTTACAGCAAAAGCCCCGCACGGGCTCGTCTATGACGAAGCCGTGCGGGGCTTTTGGCTGCCCGGAGTTGTGGCAGAAGCTCCCGGGCGTTCCGGATCTCCGGGATCAGTTGTTCTTGCTGGACTTCAGGTCCTTCAGCAGCTCGGCAAAGTAAGCCAGACCCATGCCCAGATCGTTGACGCCCTCGGTCACAGTGTAGTAAGCGTCGGTCAGAACAGCATCGTTCACGTTCTTCATATTGTTCATCATGGTGAGTTACCTCCGTAATATCGTTTTTGCTTTGCGCAGGGCCTTTCCCATACCGGCTCATTCCGGCCTTTATGCCCTGTCTTTTCTCGTTCCAGGCATCCCCGCTTGGAATGGCAACATTATGCCACCGATTTATTACATGCTTTTATAATTTTTATGAACATTTTGTGAATAAAACGCATATTTTTTGACGCTAAAACGTGCGTTGTGAAACCAGCACAAAACATATTTTCTTCTTGAATAATTTATTGTATACAAGTTCTACCGGCACAGAGGCCCTTCTTTTCCGGCGGAACAGCCCGGCAGGCAACCCCTGCGGCAGGCGGCCGGGACCCGCTTTTGCAGGTTTTGCGCAAACAAAAAAGGCTGGCACCGCAGTGCCAGCCTTGCTGTTTCAGATTCAGTTTTTCTTTCCGCTCAGGAACTCCGGCAGGGGTTTGCCCATCTTGAGCCACTGGTGGTATTCTGCGGTAGCTGCAAACTCCACGTCACCGGCAGAGTTCAGTGCGGTCTCCACAGAGTCCTGCACCACGCCGATGATGAAGCCAACACCGACCACCTGCATGGCCACATCGTTCGAGATGCCGAACAGGGAGCAGGCCATGGGGATGAGCAGCAGGGAACCGCCTGCCACACCGGAAGCACCGCAGGCACCCAGCGCGCTCATGACCGACAGCACGATGGCTGCAGGCAGAGAAACCTTGATGCCCAGCGTATTGGCTGCTGCCAGCGTCATAATGGTGATGGTGATAGCCGCGCCGTCCATATTGATGGTAGCGCCCAGCGGGATGGAGACGGAATACATATCCTTGTCCAGACCCAGCTTTTCGCACAGATCCATGTTCACCGGGATATTGGCCGCCGAGCTGCGGGTGAAGAAAGCCGTCAGGCCGGATTCACGCAGGCAGCGGAAGACCAGCGGATACGGGTTGCAACGCAGATAGAGGAAGATGATGAAGGGCGAGACCACCAGCGCCATGAACAGCATGGTGCCCACAAGGAGCAGCAGCAGCTTGCCGTACTGGGTAAAGATGGCCAGACCGTTGCTGGACACATTGGTATACACAAGGCCCATGATGCCGAAGGGTGCCAGATTGATGATCCAGCGGACGATCTGGGAGACCGCATCCGCGGTGTTTGCTAAAAACAGCTTGGTGCTGTCGGCGCCGTACTTCTTCATGGCCAGACCAAACATGCAGGCCCAGAACAGGATGCCGATGTAGTTGCCGCTCATCAGGGCACCGACGGGGTTTGCCACAAAGTTGGTCAGCAGGGTACTCAGC